>WFNC01000587.1 GCA_015488785.1 Flavobacteriales bacterium
ACTAAAACATATCCTCAAGCACATATTTCTCTCCCGAAACTAAAGAGTAGAAAACCAACCCATATCTTTTGCTCCAAATAAACTCTTTTATCTTTTTTGAACAATACCTATCCTTCGGATTTACTTTTTCAAAAGTAAAATGAAATCCTATTATTTCAGCCCCAATAAATGGAATGTAAACTGTTTTAGTTTCAGCTTCCTTATTTATATCATTCATGTAATTAGTATGATAATCAAAAACACTAAAGGTCTTATCTGCTCTTTCCAATGAGTCTTTTTGCAGCTCTTTTGTTGCTCTAAAGGCAAAACCACAATTATACTTCACATCATCAGCGATTGAAGTAATCCACTTCGCTTGTAAATTTGCTACTTCGTATTGTAAATTTCCAAAAGCGATTTTATTACAATCCGTGAAACTTGTAGAACAAAAATCTACTACAAATGTATCTACATCATTTGTCTCTGAACAAATATAAATCAATGTATCTTTCAGTTGTAATGCCTTTATCCAAGACTTGTCACTTTCAGACATAGATACCTTATCACATTTAGAAAAAACGCAACTACCAAGCAATATTAGAAGAACAGAAAGTAAATAGATTATCTTCATCACTATGGGGCTTTTCGGTACATTTCTAAAAACCTATCAATAGAGTGCTTATCTGCCATATTATAATTGCCTTCGGCTTTCATTATCCATTGCGTCCCTTCTGCTTTTGATGGTTGTAAGGTATTCAAAATTTCACCTTCAATAATATAAGCATTAATGAGGGTGAGTTTCTCACTTCCTCTATGCGCAAAAGGATTTCCATACTCAAACGCCCATGTAAGCCCCATAGCATTGAAGGTCGTTGCCTTATTTCCTTTTTGCATTGAAGCAATTGAGGCCAAACCTCCTCCTAAAGAATGTCCCGTATAGTGAAGGAAGCCATAATCTTCTCCTTTTATCACACCAGCAACTTTATTGGTAGTTATAATTGTCTGGACTGACTGCATACTAACTAGAGCTCCACCTCCCATTACAACATCTGTTAGCCCATCTTGAGCATCATCAGTTCCTGCAAAAGCTAAAGTATAAAATGTTTCTCCTTCAATAGTTCTAGAATAAAGACCTGCTTTAAACCCATCACTACCAATATACTTTTCTTTTAATTTCCATTCGGATCTCCCTGCTCTTGCCCCAGCTTCTACACCAGCCTGATCAATAGAGTAAACATGATTGGACATTTCAGCGGATTCTGATACTTCTGGCTGAGTATATTGATCTGATTTGACCCACTCTTTCGTTCCTACACCTTGACCAACATACCAATTGTAAATCGAGTTCTCTTCCGATTCTTTATCACTACCTTGTCCAAATTCACCTAGTTCCATGTCATTTGCGTCTTCTGCTGGCTCAAGTCCTTCGAGTTCAACTGTATGTATCACTTGATTACCACTAAATTGATATGGGGTCCATTGCGGATAGTTACTCGCTAAAGGATCAACCGCAAAGAACCTACCAATACGAGGGTCATGCATCCTATACTTGTAATTCACAGAGTTTCCTTTTCCTTTTATCTCGTCGTCCAACAATTGCCCCTGAAAACCGTATGAATATTGGTCATTAGCAGTCGCATTTCTCCCAGGCATTACCATACCGAAGGAAGAACAGTATACGGAAAAATTCGTTTTCAAATTTGCTATAGATGACTGATTTTGCAAGTGTTTCGCGCGTAAGGGGTTAAAATAAAAAAAGGCACTCGTGTGAGCACCTTCAAATGTAATCATTTTTTTAGTAAATAATGGCTTTTAAGTTCTTTTTTTAATCCCTCAAAGCTGTCTATATCATACCTTTCTGTACTGCTCACATACCTGTGACCTGCCATGTATTGTGTTTTTCTTACCCCGTATTTTTTCAACCATTCACTAATGACACTTTGCCTGATTTGTTGCAAATTCTTTAATTTTGGGTACTGCATCCGTAATTTACGCAGTAAAATAGAAATCACATTGGTTAAAACGCCTTTTCCTTGCCCATGATTGACCAAAAAATAAGCACTTGTTTTCTTGGCTTCTCTCAATATTTCTGAGCGCACATTGATGATGTAATCTTGAAACAATAGAAGTTGGTTTGCCTGTAAATCCAAGGTTCTTGAATTGGTTGTTCTTGCTGCAGGAACGTAAATTTTACCCTTCATTAAATCAACATCTTTCAGCTCGATTATTCGAAGTTCTGAACTTGATACACCTTGAAAAACAACTAAACTTAACAACACCTTATTTCGTTTTTCAACCAGTCCAAAGGTCGTTTGAAGCGTGTAGATTTCCAAAAGTTCTTCGGAACTTAAAATGTTGCTCGGAAGTTTCTTTGTTCCGCCCTTTAATTGAACCAATTTAGCAGGGTTTTGCGGGGTTTCTAAATAACTAAAATAATGTTCTAAACTCTTTATTTTAAGACGAATGGTATGCGTCGAATTCTTCTTTTGATGACAAAATGAAACATAATTCATTAACTGCTCATATTTTATTTCTGTGGGCTTTATTTCTTCTGATTTACACCATTTCACCAATTCTTTTACGGTGTTTTCTCGTGTTCTAATTGTATTAAAGGCTTCACCTTTACGCAATAAATAATCTCTAAATGTTTTCATTTTCTTCTGTATTTTTAGTTTCACTCAAATGGGTGTAAATTTGTGTACTGTCTAAACTTCTGTGCCCTAAAAAAAGAGCAATACTCTCTAATTTCATCCCCGATTGCAATAAATGCGTAGCAATTGAATGCCTTAAAGTATGCAAGCTTGCAGGGGTTTTAATGTTGGATTCTTTGAGGATTTTTTTTAGAATATACGCCACCGATGGACTCGATAAAGCTTTGCCGTTTTTAGTCACCAAAAGAGCACTTGTACTTTTCTCGCTGGGCACTAATTTTTCCCTGACATTAAAAATATAATCCTCCAAAATACCCTTGACGTGATCTGACATGGGAACTTTGCGTTGGTAACCCGTTTTGCTCTTTAGAATAAGCACTTCTTCTTTACTGAAATCCAACTCCTCGACTTTTAAATCAATTCCTTCTTTTCTACGAAGCCCTAAACCGTAATAAAGTGCCAATACTGCTTTGTTTCTTCTGCCTAAAAGACTTCCATCGCAAGTGTCAAAAAGTTTTTCTATTTCGGCTAAACTTAAGAATGTAGCACTACTTTTAGGTCTTTGAAGTACTGGAAAATCAGGCGTTTGAATATCTTTTGTACGCAACAAAAAGTCATACAACAATTTTAAAATACTGCGGTGCTTGTGCAGTGATGCCAGACTTAATCCGCCGTCTGTTTTTTGGTTAGAACGCTTTTGTAAATAGTCAAAATAAGGTATCAATGTTGTTGTTTGCTCAATATTTACACCGTTATTTTCTGCGTAGAATAAATATTCTTTCACGCCATTATTTGCATTGTAAACCGTTTGTTTTGAGTAATTTAAAAGATGTAAATGTCTTGAAAATTGGGCAAGGAGATTCTTGTTCGCCCTTGAGCGCAATTCTAATTTTTTCATGATTTTATTGTTTAATGAATGCCGATTATCGACTATTATTTACTTCGACACAGCTCAGCAACCCCGAGGGGGGACTTACACACCTCGTGTGATTCTGTGATTCATGTGATTCAGAGGTAAAAACCCTTTGCTGTACTGCGATACAAAGAATGCTATTTTATGTGATTCACGTGTGATTCAGATGTGATTCAAAGACTTTAATCTTTTTTAATCAAGCATCTGGATACTTTTCTCGTAATTCTTTGAGTCTACTATCGAGTAAATCAACGCCCGATTCAATCAACTCATAATCATCCCAAACATCAATCCTGTATTCAAAACTTAGCTTTCTATTCTCTCCAATACGAGTAACCATTCCCAAGTCTTCAAATGCATTCATGCTGCGTTTCAAGGTTTGTGTATGCAATCTAAAATGCGCCCGGATATCTTTTGAATAAAACCCTTTATTGCTCTTTTCTGTTATTCCTTGCGTTTTCAAATAGGTTTTCAAGCGTTCAAAAAACACGCGTTGCGTTCCAGACAATTGGTCAGACTTACGAAGTAAAGATTCTCTGCACAATTTATTTGCCCATTCAATGTGATCTAGTTTTGTTTCAATAAACAGTCCTCTTTCGTCTTTTTGAATCTCCAATTGGAATTGATGCAAGTACGTTACCGCTTTTATGAGTGCGATATAATGCTGATTGGTTCGAAGGGGTTTAAAAACAACTTGGGGAAGCATCAGTTCGGGTTGAAATGGATTTCTAACTTCCAAAGGTTCGAGTAAACGTTGTGCATTTTTAATGAGTTGTTGCGCTTTTTGAATTTCTTTTTTATCAATAAGTCCTGCTGCATTTCTGTTTTGGTACTCCATTACATCTTGCTGGTGTTTATAGCTTTCGTTGACATGAATCAAATACGATCTGTTGGAGTTGTCCTCGTAAATCTTATCTTTTGTGGTTGCTCCAACAATGCAAACAGGGCCTTTTGCTTCGAGTTTCTTTTGTTTGTGCTCCCCCGATACCGTGTCCATTTCTGTGGTATATTTTACAATATGACCGTTGGACATAAATTCACGAAGCGTGTAAAGTGCATTCATAGAACCGTCTAAATCTTCGAGCATCAATACTTTGTGCGACCAAAAATCTTTGTACGGAGGATAGAAAAGTACATTTTCAGTAAGTGCTGTTGTGATGTGCTTTTGTTCGTCGGGAACGCAGTTGATGACCGTTTTTAAAAGGTTGGTTTTTCCACTTCCAGAACTTCCATGAATAAGGGCGTGAAGTGGGCTGTCAAACTGACGCGTTAAGAAGATTAAAAACAACAGCAGTCCGTTATTTTCTTCACCTACAAGACCTGCAGAAGCAAGCAAAGATGAAATTTCGCTCAGTAGCTTGGGATTTTTGAGTAATTTTTTAGCTTTTGTTTTTTCCTGGGGTAATAATTCTATGCGGGGCGGTCTTTGTGGTAAAAGTTGTTCTTTTCTGCGCTGCATTCGGTATTTTTCAACGCCGTCAACAAGTGTGTAAATCGTATGGGTTAAATCGGTTGTTCCGAGTTCTAGTTTTTCGGCTGCTTCTCTGATGTAGCGTTTTATTTGACTGTCGCTGTATAAATCAACCGTATTTCTATACACGTGAACAGGAGAAAGCAAAGGAAGC
This sequence comes from Flavobacteriales bacterium, assembly GCA_015488785.1. Lineage (GTDB taxonomy): Bacteria > Bacteroidota > Bacteroidia > Flavobacteriales_D > Parvicellaceae > S010-51. The sequence goes on from WFNC01000587.1 coordinate 5,169, forward strand.
CGAGAAACTTTTAAAGTTACCCGAAGTCTGTCGAGTTGCTTCATGTTTACACCGCCCATTAATTCGTAGCTAAGTTGTTCCATCGGGCTTTCAAAAATTAAATGCTCTGGATTACGGATGTCTATTCCGTGGACAAAGCCTGTGGAGGAGGAAATACCGTTTTTTAGCAGTTCTTTGCCTTGTTTTAAAAAATCTTGTTCGTTCATTGTTTTTATTTAATAGTTAATTACTATTGACAAATGTATAGTTTTGTTTTCAATAAGAAGTATAAATTGCATTTCTTTTGTTAAAAACTTTTAACTACATTTGTTTATAAATCAAACAAAAGCTTAATTTTAGTCAATTATGATTGCCATAGGAGAAAAAATAACACAACTAAGAAAACAACATCAACTATCACAAGCTGAGTTTGCTAAAAAGATTGATGTATCAAGAACCATTATAGGAAATTACGAAAGAAATACAAATATGCCATCTGTTGAGATTTTACTAAAAATGGCTAATATTTTTGACGTATCTATCGATTACATTATCGGAGAGGGGCAATTATCAAGCTATGATAAACAGGTGTTGAAACGAATAGAAGAAATTGAACTACTAGATAATGACACAAAAGATAAATTATTTTTTCTCATTGATAATGTAATCCAAAACTTCAAAACGAAGCAAGCATTTTCTTCTTAAATTCAATCAATATGAACATCGAATCAACAAAAATAGATTTAGCAAAACAACTCTTCAATATCAACAAAGAGTCTGTTTTATCTAAAATAAAAGCAATTTTGGACAAAGAAGAAATCGTTGCATATACCACCGATGGAAAACCATTGTCTAGGAAAACATACCTCGAAGCTGTTGAAAGTGCAGAAAAAGACATTGACAACGGAAATTACATTACGCAAAGTCAACTTTTAGCCAATCTCAAAAAGTGGTAAATTCAATGCAAATTATCTGGAGTTTAGACGCTGAAAAAGACTTAAAAAAAGTGTATCAATTTTGCTTAAAGCAAGATGCCAATTATGCAAACAAAATAATTTTAGAAATTATTGAAAGTCCAAAAAGCGTTCTTTTCGAAAATCAATATCAAGAAGATGAATTTCTTGGACTCCCATATCGTAGATTTTTCGTTAAACACTGGAGAATCGTATATAAAACCAAAAACAATTCGTTGATAATTCTTCGTGTTTTTGACACAAGAAAAAGTCCTAAAAAACTCAAATAATCCTCGCAATAGCTAAGTTACATAATGTGGCATTACAAAAACTACCCATTCGACTAGCTCAGGGACTAGCCTTGTAATCACACTATGTAAAATAGCGCAACCGCACTTAAGTTACAGTTCCAT
>WFNC01000588.1 GCA_015488785.1 Flavobacteriales bacterium
GCGTTCGGATTTAATGAATCTATATTCAATTTCAATAAGCTTTTATTGAGTAACAATTCTATATTATCTTTATGAAAAGGGATAATTAATGCCGTATCTTTTATCGTTAAACTGTCTTTCAAAAAATACCAATTTAGAATATTTTGCAACTGTACTGACGCTCGTTTATTATTCGTTTTTATTGCATTTTGGAGGTCTTTCCTCACTTCTTTCAAAGAATAATAGCTTGACTTATCTTGCTGATAATTAATGGTTAACTTGGAGTAGCGATGCTGTTTTAAAATTGACTCTACAGAATGAACGATAGTAGTATCTTTCATTTTTTCTTTCAAATCTCTTTCATTGAGAAGACCTAAGTAGTTAAAAGGTGTTCCCTTTACATCATTTCTAAAATCATTGAAATTTTCTTTTGCTGTTACTTCTACCAACGAAGGAGAAATCGAGTCGAACTTAAAAATCGACAATAAATTCTTAGCTCTTTTCAGGTACAACTCTTTATTAGACGCTATAGAACCTTCAATACTAGAAAAACCTTCTATTTTTATTTTCTTAATGCTTAAGTTTTTATGCTCCAACTTCGTTTTAATCATGAACAATGTAGAATCAGAGATCGTAGTTTTCCCTTTATCATAATAGACTATTTCTACTAGCGAGTCATCTATCTGTTCAGTGTATTTTGGAGAAAGACTATCTAAACCAAGCGACAATTTTAAATCTAAATTCATTTCTGTTCTAAACTCATAAAAATGAATATTACTACAAGTTCTGTTCTTATTTATTAAAGTTAAATTAACTTCATAGTCTTGATTTACCCAGAAAGGAACCTTTCCGAGTTTAATCCAAACATACTTTTTACGATAGAAATTACTATCAGAATTAAAATCTCGCTTAAAAACAGGAGCCAACAAAAACCCAGTAACACCTTCCTGTCCATTGTATTGATTTTCGTTCCCACATTCGAACTGTTCTTTTAGAACAATGTCCGCAACAAGTCCGTCTTTCTTTCTATTTCTAAAAATTTTCTTTACATCTTTTTTTCGCTCAGCGTAGAAATAAATAACACTATCCTTAGCTTCATAAACTCCTCCTTTAAAAGGTTGACGATAACATCTTTTACACTTTTTTTCTTTGTAAATATCGTAAGTATATTCATTTGTCACTTCTTTTGGTTTCAAATAAGGAGCTCCTCCAAAAAGTTGGCAGGCATAGATCTCCCCATCTTTACTTACCTTTATTGAAGTAAATGTTGTCTTAAAATCATCTCTAATAATATTTTGATAATGAGGAGGAGAATGCTCCCAATTAGAAACAAGTAATTTAGCCAATTCACTGTAACTATCTACAATTCGTTCTTTTCGTTTTATTTTTATTTTGGCTCCTACATAGGATTGCTGTACATTTTCTCCTACTATACTAAACTGTTTTCCGTAAAAGTCAACTCTGTTTTTAGGTGTATGTTTCTCTTTACTTTTCTGAAAATGTGTCAATACACTATTTTCTTGCATGTAAGAAGCATGATCCAAGCTTGCTGGTTGTAACAAACTCTCATTAGTCAAAAGTGCTACTTTCTTTTTTTTTCGCAATAAGTTTACTTCTTTTAAAACAAACTCATTCAACAATACTACATCTAAATCACTGTAGTTCACCGTTCTATCTTGCGAATAGTAGGTCGAGGAAAGAAAAAGGATTAGCCAAAAATATATTTTCATTGTAACTATAATTACTTCTAGCGTAAAAGGTACAGAAGTAAAACTATTTAAACAAAAAAAAATCTCGATTATTAATTTACAAAAAAGAGTTTACAAACATAAAATAACAGGACTAGAAAATTTACTCAAGCTATTTAATTGCTTCAAATCTAGATTTGTGATCTTCTAAAAATAATTTTATTTTCTTTATCTCTTTTGTAGATTTTTTCGAATCAATTATTTTACATTGAATTAGGCACTCTTTTGCCTTGTCATATTGATTCGTATAAATGTATGCATTACATAAGTTTAAGTACAACGAAAAAGCTACTCCTTTATTAATTCTCGCTTTTTTATTATTTGGCTCATAGCCTTCCAACTCTTTTTCGTAAACGGGTATCACTTTTTCAATCAAATTTTTACCTCTAGAATAAGTTTCTTCCATAGAGAAATACTGCAACCCTTTATTAAAATCTTCAAGACATTTATTAATCTCCGTGTACACTCCTTTCTTATCATTCACAACATAAATAACTGTTTTTTTCTCAATTGTATTGTAATCAATATTATCGGTGATAATTCCCTGCATCACCTTTAAATCCTTTTTCATACACGCTTTTTCAACCTCAAACTTAAGAGATTTAACATCCTTGCTGTATGCTTTATCACGCGCGCTAGACGACGTATAACTTTTTCCTGTTCTATTATACTCATACACAGTTGTTCTAGAAAAAACTAATTCATTATTTTCATTATAACACTTCAGTTCTAAACCTGCAGTTCCTTCAACATTAAGACTGTAACTTGAACCACTTTTAGAATGATTGTCTGACACTTTATCGGTAGCACGAAACTCTAAAACCGAAATAACCACTCTAGCTTCAGCACTTGAAGATTCAATTAAACCATTAGTTTTACAGCTATTTGTCAATATTTCTCCTCTTGCCCATTCCTTCTGAGTAAAAGGAAGTTCTAAATGGCTTCCTTTCCCTGATGGCTTTTTCTTTCCAAATAATAACTGATCAACAACTTTTTTAGATGTTTTTTCATTTTCATAATCATCTAATTTCTGCTGAGCTTTTTCATTATTAGTTTTATTAATTTCATCAACTGTTTCTACAATAGACTTATTTTTTTCTAAATAAGTTAGTACTACTTCTTTTTTGACTTGTTTATTTTTAGACAAATAATACTTTGGTGTTTGAAAGTAGGAATGTTTAATCGATTCTTTAGACATTTTTTGACCTAAGCAAAACACAGTAATTAAAAGGCTAGGAAGTAATAATAATTTCATTTTACGTATTGTTAATTTTATAAGCTACAAAGCTAATATTTAAAAATGACATAACAATGTTATTACTTGTTATCTTACCAAATACATTGACATAGCTCAAAAATAATCAGTTTTACAATCTAGTTTTTTTTCTTTTCCCCATTGCTAGTGCTACGGTTTTAAAAAAACTTCAAACTCCTTAAAAACTAATTGCATTGAGAATAAAACATCTTTTCTCATATTTCTAAAAACAATTCTTCATTTTCCTTTTTTATTTTTATCTTTGATTA
>WFNC01000589.1 GCA_015488785.1 Flavobacteriales bacterium
ACAATTACTTTAATCTGTCTTACGAAATTAAGACAAAACAAATTTTGAAGCCTGCAAAAATTTTGATCGATTATAACTACAGTTTTGAAAATGTAAATACGATTAGTATTGAAATTAAGAAACGATTTAATTACAACTTAAATTTAGACGGTATTGAGTTTAGATTTTTTGCAGGTAAATCTTTATTTCAAAACATTTATGACAATAAATACAATTGGAGAACAAACGGACAAAACGGTAAATATGATTACAGATACGAAAACATCTATTTAGGAAGAACAGCTTCACAACCAAATTTCCTGAGTCAACAAATCGGAAATTCACATGGAGGGTTTAAAACAAATACAAATTCAGGCTCTAGCAATGATTGGCTAATTGCCTTAAATACAAAAATAGACATTCCTAAGCTCCCTTTTGGTTTATTTGCTGATGTTAGTTTTTATCCCTATACTTTAGTTGGTCAAAATACGAAAACAAAAAAAATCGGCAACAATTATGATTTAGGCTTATGGATTCCAATCAAAAAAGATTTTATAGAGCTCTATATTCCTTTAAAATTCTCAAAAAACATTAAAAAAGAATTAGATTATAAACAAATTGACTTTTGGCAAAGGATAACTTTTATCATAAACTTTAACTCAATGAATCCTTTTAAACTAATTGACAAAGCTATACCTTATTAGTTTTTTCTATTCGTTCTAACTCAACATCCAATATAGCTTTGTATTTCTCTCTTCCTTCATCTGTTAAGCAAGGTTGAATTATCATCCAAATGTCTTTTCCTAGCTCTACCAAACCATAATCTTCACTCATTACTTCCGACCTGGTAATTCGATTAAAATATAAATTCCAAATCACTTTTGACAACTGCATAAAATAGCCTTCATAAGGTTCTTCTTTATACGTTTTCATTACCACCCCCAAATTCATTAATGAGTAAATAAGGTTAACTTGATGCTCCATGTTCGCTCTAAACTTATCAGCAATCTGGGGACTCACTTTAATTAGCGAAAGCGTGTCTAAAAACATAAAACGATACTTGTTTTGAATTTCAAATAGCTTCAATTCAATCTGAACGACCTCTTCTTCTGAAGGAATCAAAGGCATTTCAAGAAAGATATCATCAACATCTTTGCTTACAATATCAAAAAGACCAACTATAATTGCTTCTTTGTTTTTAAAATGATACGTTAAATTGCCTATACTGATTCCAGCTTCGTCTGCTATTTTTTGAATAATAATCTTAATCGTTCCTGCTTCATTAAATAATTTTAGAGCGGATAGAAGTATTTTTAGTTTGGTTTTATTCATGTTTATAAATTATTTAGTAAATATTTACTAAAAATAAGAATAGTTATGTATATTTGCTTTAAACTCAAAACAATTAGCTTTTTTTAAAACATCATAAAAAGTATTTTTCAATGAGTATTCAACAAAATTAACTAAAAAAAACAACTATGAAAATAAAAGAAGTTCTTAAACATTATTTTTCTGAACCATCCATTTGGCTGTATATTATTATCGCTTCCATTTTGGGTTGGTACACTTTTCAACAAGGCTATATCCAACAGTATTGGTATTTATTTATAATACTTATAATTGTAGCTCCGTTTTATGAGTGGGTTGCTCACAAATACCTCTTGCATGATTTGATTGGAAATGTTTTTTCTATCGAAAAGCAAGATGGAGTAAAAATAGGAGACAAAATTTTTGTTGACGTACTCGACAAACAACAAGAAGTTGAAATCATGTCAATAACTGACGACAAGATGGAAGTAGGATACGGAAAGGCTAAAAATTCAAAGTTTTATAGGGATTTTATGGATAGGCTTCATATCGGACATCACGAAAACCCAAATGACATTAAACTAATATTTGCACCATACTATGTTGCTTTACTACTTTTTCTAAAATTCTTTTTACTTGTACTACTTTTAACATTTAACATTGGAATGGCGCTCACCTTTACCTTTGCTACTGTTCTTTATTACCTTCATTACGAATGGATGCATCTAGCTCATCATATTCCTGGCTACGAACATCTTTTTCCATGGAGTAAAAACTTAAAAAAAGCGCACCTTTTTCATCATTATAGAAATGAAAATTATTGGTGGGGTATTACAAATATAGCAGGAGATATGATTTTAGGTACATATCCAAATTATAAAGACGTAAAGCTTAGCAAAACAGTTATGAATATAAATCATAAACCTAAAAAAAAGAAAACAAAAATTTAATAAAACACTACGTTTTAGGACTATTGTTTAAATCAAAAAAAGATGCTATGCATCTTTTTTTTTGTTTTAAAATTATTTCAGAAAAGATATACCTTCTATTTTTCTCCATATCCGTATCCATATCCGTATCCATACTTCCCATAATAATACTTCCATTTAGTTTGCTTAACTCCATTCAAAACTAATCCTGTATGTTCAATTTTAGACTGTTGTATAACTTTTTCTAAAAATTGAACTCCTTTTTTATTTGATTTCTTAGTATTCATAACAAAAGTTGCTACATCTACCTTACTCAAAAGAACAACCCCGTCACTTACAAAACCGATTGGAGGAGTATCTAAGAAAACATAATCGTAATTATCTCTTCCATAAATAATAAGGTCATCCATTAATTCTGACAAAATTAATTCTGAAGCATTGGGAGGTATAGGCCCACTCGTTATCACATCCAAATTTTCTTTAAAACCCTGAATACAATCATTAATCTGCCCTTTTCCACTTAAAATTGTTGAACTTCCTTTTAAATTTTTCAATCCTAAATACTGATGCACTCTTGGTTTATGCATATCAAAATCAATTAACAGTACTTTTTTTCCAGACATAGCGTATATCATAGCCAATCGAGATGAAGTAAAAGTTTTTCCTTCTCCAGGATGAATAGAAGTGACCATAAAAACCTTTGAACTAATATTCGATGATAAATAACTAAGTGAAGTTCTTATCATTCTCAAAGATTCTGTTATTGCGGATTTAGCAGGCAGGTCAAAATCCAATTCTTTTACAAGAGGTAAACTACCTAAAACAGGAATTGAAGTATTCTCAGTTAAATCTTTAACATCTTCATATTTATAAAAGAATATCGCTTTAACAAAAGTAATAATAAAAGCCAAAAGTATTCCTCCAAAAATATAACCAAATAAAATATTATTTAGATTTCCCCCAACAGCTCCGACAACTCTTGCTTTCTCAATAACTTTCGTTTGAGGTACAATTCCCGACTTTGCAATAAAAGTATTTGCTCTTTTTTCAAGTAAAAACATATATAATTTTTCATTAACTTGTAAGCGTCTGTTGATCGACAACATATCCCTTTCGGTCTTAGGTATTTTTTTTACTAATTTTTCGAAATAAGCAATCTCAACAATTACATCTTTTATTTTTTCCTTAATTGCTTCTTTAGTATTGTTTATATAAATTAAAATATCTTTTTTTTGCGTTACAATCGACTCTTTAAGTCGTTCTAAATCTTGATGTCCTTCTTTTACTTTATAGATTAAATCTACTTTGCTCGATTGCGTTTCATAAAACTTTGCCAATGCTTTTTTTAAGTAAGGATCATTTTCTAAAATATAAAAAGAAGGAGGCATTAAATTATCATCATTTACACTCAATATATATTCTCTCAAATTATCAAGCGCATTAATATCTAGCTCTAAAGTTCTCTTACTCGTTTCAAAAGAAATTAATTGATCAAAATAAATAGTTGACTCTTTCTCTAAATTCAAAACCCCTTTTTTCTCTCTTGCCACTTCAATTTCAAGTGTTATTTTTTCAAGAACCGAAATAACTTCATCTAATTGTTTCTGAATAAAATTTAAAGTATTTTCATTGACAAATAATTGATTTTCTAACGTATATTTAATATATTCACTGCTCAACGTATCTAAAAACTTTTTTCCCCTTTGCGGAATTGGATCAACTAAAGAAATATCTAAAATAGATGTATATTCTACATTTTCTACTTGAAGCCCCCTTAAAACTTGATTTACCCAAAAATTTTTAGAATGTACAACAAATTGATAATTCACCAATGCTCTTTCGCTTAAGCCACTTTCACTTAAGAAAGAATTATTATTAACTTCTATCACATAAAAATTGGTATAAGCCTTCTCTCCAAATTTATGCTTATTGGTAATCACTTCCCCTCCCAAAGAAAATGACAATTGATAATTTTCATTATCAATATAATTAAATTTGAAAACCTGTTCGTACAAGCTATTATTTAACAAGGAAATATCTACAATAAATGGCGTTTGCTCAAAAACCTCCTTGGTTTTTACTCTACCTTCAATAAAATAAGAAACTTTAAAATCTAATTTTTCTAACGTTCTTTCTATTAAATCATAAGATTTTAAAATCCTAGTCTGATTTAGAATATCTCCATAGTAATTATAAAACCCAATATTACTATTAATTGAATTCTGATAATCATAAACATCATTAGATTTTAACAATATTTGAACTTGAGCCTTATACTGGGAGACCATTTTATAAACATTATACTTTCCTAAAGCTCCAAATAAAATAGGAAAAAGGATAAATAAATACCAGTTTTTGAGAAGAGACCTCCCAATCCATTTTAAATCTTTTACAGAAACTAACGTGTCTTGCTCTATTTTTGAATCAATCAATTTTTTTGTTTTTATTTTTTACTAACCCTATTTTAAAGTACTAAAAGGATATTTAGTTCAAGTACACAAATATACCTTTTGTTTTTTTTTAAGGCAATTTTTCTTTAACAATAATCACTTAACGTCCTTTTATTCGCTAATTTAATAATCAAATAACTGTTTTTTAACATTTAGATACTTGAAATTACACTTTTATATTTATATTTGCATTTCAGATATGATTTTAAATAAAAAATATTTTCTTTTACTAGCTCTTTTAACGCTAGTTTCATTAGTCGCTTTAGCTCAACCAGCTGGAGGAGGACCTCCAGGAGGCCCAGCAGGAGGAGGACCTCCATGTTGGCCGCCACCATGCGTTCCTATAGACGGAGGAATTAGTTTTCTTTTAGCTATCGGAGCTGCCTATGGAGCAAAAAAAGCTTATCAAAACACGCAAGAACAAGAATAATTTAAATAAAAAAAGTTGAACTAATTGTTCGACTTTTTTATTTTATAACATTCATATTATATGTTGAAAAATCCATTTTTCAAATTTATTATAACATTTTCTATACTAATTGTACTATGGTTCAGTTTTTATGAAAACATCTATGAACTAAACTCACTTTTTGGAGAAAACACAGACATACAGCGCGCAGTCTCAATCTATTTAGCTGATTTTTCAATGGTTTTTATTAAACTATTAGGCTACACTCCTACCCTCGATACTACGAGCGACTTTGTGATAACTTCGGTAGAAGGTAATTATTTCAATCATGGTGTTTGGATTGGAGAGCCTTGTAATGGTATAAAAGTTTTTGGTTTGTTTTCTATCTTTATTATAGCATTTCAAGGAAAGTGGATTCATAAACTCTGGTTTATTCCTTTAGGCATACTAATTTTACACCTTTCAA
>WFNC01000590.1 GCA_015488785.1 Flavobacteriales bacterium
CCAGTTCCAACGCTACAATTACTACTAAAACAACAAAATGTATTCGATTTCTCAAAAATTTGAAAGCTCGGAGTTCTATCTTCATGAAAAGGACAACACAACATTCCATTCTTATCAGCACTAAAACCATAGTGATTTAACACCGTTTTTATCCCCAATTGCTGTTTAATCTCTGATATTTCCATTTTATTTTTAGTTTGTTGAAAAAAGTGTTTTAGTACCAATTAGTGCCAAAAGTAATAAATAGGTTTCAAACAAACAACACTTTTCTTATTTGTTTAACACAAATAAGTACCTTATATTTGTAAAACACTCTAAAAAGGGGTGTTTTACAATACTTATTTATGACTTTTGGAGAAAGAATACTATCGTTAAGGAAAAAGAAAAAATGGTCGCAAGGCGAATTAGCTAAAAAAGTAGGTACGTCCGCTCCAATAGTTGGACGTTATGAACGTAATGAAATTAAACCGTCTATTGAAGTTGCTAAAAAACTTGCAGATGCTCTAAGTGTAACTATTGATTATTTAATTACAGGAAATGGCTCTGCTGTAATGAATAAAAAGAACTTGCAACGATTACAAGATATTCAATTATTAGATTCAAATAAACAAAATACATTATTTGACTTGATAGACACATACATCCAAAATTATAAAACAAAGCAGGCTTTTGCATCTTAAAATCTAAAACCAATGACAGAATTTACAGTACAAATACCAGAAGGACAAATAAGCTTTTTTAAAAACTTAATCAATAATTTAGGGTACAATTATCTAAACACTCCGACAGATTGGTATGATGATTTAACTCGTGAACAAAAAGAATCTATAAAAAGAGGAAGAGCAGATATGAAAGCTGATAGAGTTACTTCTCACGAAGATGTAAAAAAGGAAATTAGACAACTGATTGAAAGTAAAAAAACAGCTTAATGAATATTGTTTGGACTGACGAAGCTAAAAATTCGTATAAAATAACTATTGCTAATATTTTAGAAAATTGGAATATTGAAATAGTTTTAAAATTAGAGGGCGAAGTAGATTCACTCCTAAATAATTTGAGCAATAATAAACACCTATGCCCTAAATCTAGTCAAGATAAAAAACTTAGAAGATGTGTAATTTCAAAACAGACATCACTACTTTATGAAATTCAAAAAAATTCGATTTACTTGATTTCATTTTTTGACAATAGAACTAATCATAAGCATTTTTAAAAAACCGTAACCCCAACACTAAAGAAAACCCTCACTTTTTAGCTAAAGCACAAAGCTTGCATAGTCTTTTCTTTAGTTCCACACTCCACGCTAGATATTTTCTTTTTTCAGTTGAAAAAAAAGAAAATATCCCCCAAAGCTAAGTAACATAATGTGGTCTTATATGAGCTAAAGACAATATAAGAAGCATTATGTTAAATATCCGCACTTCCCAACACACCATTGAAATTTAGTAAGGTTTTGCAAGAAGAAAATTACGTTTTCAATTCAAACTTTACCAGTCTTGCAACTACTCATTTAACGCCGTAGGGGCTCACAAAACCAACCAAAACAAAACGATTAAAATCGCTTTATTTTGATTGGTGAAACTACAAACCAACTATAAAAACACGCAATAAGTGAAAGATATTTGGCTGTGTGGTGGCATTGTGCGGTATCTTTTGCTTGTTGGGTGTATCAAAAGCTACGTTCTAAGTTCTCAAAAAGCTAAAAACTAGCATAGCTTTTGATTATCCGTAAGTTCCCATAAACCAAAGTAAAAGTGTGTACACTTGGGAAAACAGCCTTGAGCTGAGAGAGTAGCCGATAGGCGGACACGAACGAAAACTATGCGAGCATAGACTGCGAGTGGAGGCTTTGTAGTAGGTGGAAAGTTGTATTTTTACAACGAACCTACTAAACAAAGCCGACTACGCAGGCTCGCAAAAATTATATGTAGTGGTTTGTTTTTTTTTCTTACTGCCGTAGGCTAAATAAGAAAGGCAAAAAAAGAAAGAATAACTACTAATGAACGAAACGAGCGGGAGGAACGACTAAAAGTGAAAGAGAATACAACTTGCCAAGGGGAGGGCAATGGAGTTTACGGAATTGCAGAAGCGAGGGCAGAACTGCAATGCTCTGTTCTTTTAAGTCCTGTTTTCATTCTACAACAAAGGCGAAAAAGATTCTATTTCTGATAAAGAAATTAAAAAGCTAATCAAAGCATTGTAAAACAATTATTTCATTCTTGAAAAGAGACAACCCTAAAAACCGAGGCTTTACGCTATTTTCTCAATGTTGAGAAGGTTTTATTGCGGAATGCTCGGAATGTAACTGCTCGGAGTAACCTCTCATTCCTCCAGTAGCTAATACATTATAAGGGTAGCCAATAGAAAATAATACCAAATTATTATTTAGATTAACATAATCATCTTTATCTAAAATAGAAATAAGGCATAAATGAAAACCTCCTTCTTTTTTTACCTTTAAAACCTCACAGGGCATTGTATAGTTAGGGTTTGAGTTTTTCCATATAGACATTCTCATGCCTGCTTTAATATCATAAAACTGATATTTACTAGTTACAAGTAATTTAAGACCTATAATTTTATTAACCATTTTATTTTGCACTGTATTTAATCCATTGCAGGGATGAATTGTTATTTAGCTTATTCAAATCGAATTGAGTTTCAAAAGTGTGGTAAAAATAGGTGTTAAATTCGCTACCTATTCTAGCATTAAGCATAGTGGCTCTTGTAGTTGTTATCTTAGCTGTATAATAGCTGCTAAATTTTGTATTCAGCCAAAAATTTAAGCCCTCTTTATTATTCCAGAATTGCTTACCTCCAAATCCATTCTGCTTGATAGTCCATTTTCCTCCATTAGAATTTAAAGAGCCAAACTCAATATCTCCTACATTTCTATAGAAAGTCATGATTTCATACATGTTTTCTCCAGAAGAAGATAACCTAAAATTTATAGTTTTTGACGCATGCTTTACTCCAGAGTTAAACGCTCCAGAACCTCCGAATCCAGTAGTGATAGCCATTTGTATTTCTGCTAAATTTCTAGAAACTTGTTTGTTTGAATTGGAATAAGCCTTCATTATTGATTCATTATCACCGAACCTGTATATATTGGATAAATTTCGGGCACTAATTATTCCTTCTCCATATTTTTCTTCATTTTGAACACTCTTTTTATAATTCCAAGCTTGATTAACTATATAGGCTTTTTCTTCTATAGAATAGCCTTTTAAAAAGCCTTCAAATTTTGACTCTCCTTCTTCACTTAATTTTGGTAATTGCATTGTTTGGTCAGCAGACCCATTAACAAAATATTTACTTATATTATGAGTTCCTATTTTTGAAGGTTTCCCAAGTAATAAATTAAAAGTGAGATTAATTTCTTTTACCATTTCTTTGTATAGGTCTAAACCTGCTTGATTTAAACTTAATCTATACTGCTTGTCATCATCTGTTTCACCATTTCCTTTACTATCCGCCCCACTAGGATCACTCCAGTAAATCGGATTATTATCAAAAGCAGAATAAGGGCTAAATTGAGGATGTGTAACAGGGTCGGTACTCATCCAACGTCCAAGACGAGGATTGTACATTCTAAACGGAGTAGTTAAACTATTTCCTTTACCCGAAACCTCGTCGTCCTGCTCCATTCCGTTCATTCCATAACGATAATCACCTCCTCCATTCCTCCCAGGCATAACCATCCCAAATGGATAAAAATCAAAACAACCCATAATATTTGAAGTATAAGAATCCACTATCTAAATACTATTATTTTGGATTGAGAAATGATAATTCCTTCAGTTGAGCGAACGA
>WFNC01000591.1 GCA_015488785.1 Flavobacteriales bacterium
CTTTTCTTACACCTTCTTACCAACGTTTCGAAGGTGCTGGAGGATATAAAAATTCTGGATTGAATGAATTAATACAAGTTGGAGCGGCAGATTTATTCGAAGATTATCGATTGATTGGCGGTTTTAAAATTCCCGTTAATTTATCCAATACAGAATACCTCATTGCATTTGAAAATTTAAAAGGTCGATTGGATAAAAAATATTTAGCATCGAGAAGAAGTTTTAAAGAAGTCAATCAATTTCAAATTATTAAAAAACAAACTTACGAAGTAAAAGAAGCCTTAAAATATCCATTCAGTGAAATTGCAAGTGTTCGACTGACAACAGGATTAAGATATGATCGAATAATTAGATTAAGTGCCGAAGATGTAAGTTTGAAAACACCAACAAAAAATGACTATTTTGGGAATTTAAAATTAGAATACATTTATGATCATACTCGAAAAAAAGGAATTAATATCTTAGATGGTACACGTCTAAAACTTTGGGGAGAGTTTAGTCATCAGTTAGATAAAAAGAAGACAGATTTCTTTGTCTTGGGAGCAGATATTAGACATTACCAAAAAATACATAGAACGTTCGTTTGGGCAAGTCGCTTAGCAACGAGTACCTCTTTCGGAAATCAAAAATTAATTTACTACTTAGGAGGGGTTGATAATTGGTTGTTCGCTAAATTTGATAATTCGGTTGTTCCATCATACACTCAAGGTTATCAATTCCAAACAATTGCAACTCCTATGAGAGGTTTCTTTCAGAATGCTAGAAATGGAAATTCATTTGCAGTACTCAATAACGAATTGAGATTTCCAGTTGTTAAATATTTCTCTAAAAAACCAATCAAATCAGACTTTCTAGAAAACTTGATGCTTGTTGGATTTGGAGATATAGGAACAGCTTGGACAGGGACAAGTCCTTTTGATAAAGAAAACTCTTTCAATACTACAATTGTGACAGGCGCAAATTATGAGATTATTATAAAAAATCAAAAAGAACCAATAGCTTATGGTTATGGGTTTGGAGCACGCTCAAAATTATTTGGGTATTACATCCGTTTCGATATGGCCTGGGGAGTAGACGACCATGTAATTCTTAAGCCAGTTAAATATATTTCACTTTCATTAGATTTTTAATTTATGGATTTTCAAACTTTTTTTAGTTTAGTAGTTATCGGGCTTTTAGCAGGCACACTTAGTGGTTTTATTGGAATTGGAGGCGGAGTGATTATGGTTCCAGCTCTTATTATGGCTTTGGGAGTGTCGCAACATGAAGCTCAGGGAATTAGTATTACAACAATGCTTTTGCCGATTGGAATTCTAGCATTTTACAATTATTATCAAAGCGGACAAGTGACTAATCAGTATGTCGGATTTTCTTTTATTGTAGCGGTAGCATTCGTGATAGGAGGTTTTTTTGGGTCTAAATTATCTTTAAAATTTAACCCTCAATTAGTGAAGTTAATTTTCGGATTTCTAATGCTAATTATTGGTTTTAAAATGATTGCAGGAGGTTGGAGTTATTTCAAAAATTAAAATTCAGCTAAAATATTCTTGTTTTTAAACTTAATTTTTCCATTAATTTGTAAGTTTTATTTTTTTGAAAGTCCTGAATTAGTATTCATGTTACAGGTTGTTTTCTATAAAAAACTAAAAAAAGGATTTATTTTATTGCTTTAAATCCTAATTAGGGGTTTAAATATGTAGTGTTTCTTCAAAAAAAACAAAAAATTAACATTACACCCCTTTAAAAATAACTACATTTACATAAAAAACACAAAAACATGTCAGTAAGTAGATTTAGAGCTTTAGAAGAAGTACAAACTAGAAAACCATTAACAGTCAGTTACCCGTCCGATAAAGTTTCGGATTATTATGGCGAAAATGTTTTTAATGTCAGTACAATGCGTGCTTTTTTAACAGACGAAGCATTCAAAAATGTGAAAAAAGCGATGTTTGAAGGGCATCGTATCGAACGAAATATCGCCGATCAGATTGCTATAGGTATGAAAGACTGGGCAATGAGTAAAGGTGTGACGCACTATACACATTGGTTTCAGCCACTTACAGGGTCAACTGCCGAAAAACACGATGCTTTTTTTAAGCCAATCGAAGACGGAAGAGCAATTGAGCATTTCGAAGGTCAATTATTAATACAACAAGAACCAGACGCATCTTCGTTTCCAAACGGAGGAATCAGAAACACTTTTGAAGCGAGAGGATATACAGCTTGGGATCCAACATCGCCAGCATTTATAATGGGAAAAACACTTTGTATTCCTACCATTTTTATTTCTTATACAGGCGAATCATTAGATTATAAAGCACCTTTGCTAAAAGCACTGGATGCAGTCGATGCAGCAGCAACAGATGTTTGCCAGTACTTCGATAAAAACATCACAAGAGTTAGAGCTACTTTAGGATGGGAACAAGAATATTTCTTGGTCGATACAGCATTGTTCAATGCTCGTCCAGATTTAAAAATGTCGGGTAGAACTTTAGTTGGTCATGCTCCTGCAAAAGGACAACAATTAGACGATCATTATTTTGGTTCTATTCCTGCAAGAGCAACGGCTTTTATGCAAGATTTTGAAACAGAAGCTTATCGTTTAGGAATACCTGTAACAACTCGACACAACGAGGTTGCTCCAAATCAATTTGAATGTGCCCCAATGTTTGAAGAAGCAGACTTAGCAGTCGATCACAATTTATTGTTAATGGATTTACTTGCAAAAGTAGCAGCACGTCATCATTTTGAAGTCTTGTTACACGAAAAACCATTTGCAGGATTAAACGGTTCTGGAAAACACAATAACTGGTCTTTAGGAACAAATACAAACGTAAATTTATTACAACCAGGGAAAAATCCAAAAACAAACTTACGATTCCTTACCTTTTTAGTTAATACCATAAAAGGAATACACGACTATGCCGATGTACTTCGAACAAGTATAGCGTCAGCAAGTAATGATCACCGTTTGGGAGGGCACGAAGCGCCACCGGCAATTATGTCTATCTTTATTGGAACTCAATTAACAGACATGTTAGACAAAATAGAAAAGTCTATCAAAGCAGGTAAAATGACTCCAGAAGACAAAACTTCATTAAAACTCGACATCGGTAAAATTCCTCAGTTAATGTTGGATAATACAGACAGAAACAGAACATCTCCTTTTGCATTTACAGGAAACAAGTTTGAGTTTAGAGCAGTCGGTTCTACCGCAAATTGTTCGCAAGCAATGATTGCTATCAATACCATTATGGCAAAACAGTTAAAAGAATTTAAAATAGCTGTTGACGCAAGAATTGACAAAGGAGACAAGAAAGATGAAGCAATCTTAAAAGAATTGCAAGACCTAATTAAAGCATCCAAAAAAATAAGATTCGAAGGAAACGGATATGGAGAAGAATGGGTCAAAGAAGCTAAAAAAAGAGGGTTATCAAATCTAAAAGATACGCCAAGAGCTTTGCAACCAATGAAAACAAAATCTTATATCGATTTATTTGAAAGCCAAGGCGTTTTATCGGCAAGAGAAATAGAATCACGTCACGAAATAGAATTGGAATCTTACACCCTTAAAATTCAAATAGAAGCACGTATTTTAGGCGATATTTGTCAAACAACAATTATTCCAGGCGCAATCCGTTATCAAACCGAATTATTAGACAACATGAAAGGATTGCAAGATGTTTTAGGAACAAAGGAAGCAAAAGAAGCAGGAGCAACTCAAATTCAAATCATAAAAGAAATAAGCAAACATTTGAATATTATAAAATCTAAAGTAGATGAAATGGTAAACGCTCGTAAAGTGGCCAACAAAATTGAATCTACCGAAGAAAAAGCCTTTGCCTACTGCGACAATATTAAACCATTTATGGAAGAAATAAAGTACAGTTCAGACAAGTTAGAGCAAATTATAGACAATGCATATTGGCCTCTACCAAAGTTAAGAGAGCTATTATTAACAAAGTAAAATTTGTTTTTGGGCGTTCGAGCGGGTCATCCACTATATCTTTTTTATAAAAAAATAAAAAAGGATGCCGTTTCTACCCCTAACGCAAAAAAAACTTATATTATTAAAATCTCGTTTTCAATTCAGATTGAAAACGGGATTTTTTTGTTAAAGTAAAGTGATTCGTTATTACATTTACAACTTGTAATGTTTTGTTTTCAAGAGGTGATAAAAAACAGGAGTAATCAAAGGGCGTTCATAAATTCAAGCAAATAAAAGCTATTTGTTTTGACTCTATTCTAGCGTTTATTTATTGTAAGTATTCGATTAATCTCTTTTTTTTATTCTTGTATTTTGTAGTCAATAGATTACAACAGTTATTACTCGTTAGTTGATTCTCTAATTGGGAGGTAGAGAAATATCCTAACAAATATTACCTCATTAAGTTAATATGCGACTCATAAGTTTTCTCTTCGTCCCTCCAAGTAATCGCTTTTACTTGCACTACATATACGTCATTATTTTGTAAAACACCTTTGTAGTATCCATTCCAACCAGTTTCTATATCTGACGTTTCAAATATTAATTCGCCCCATCGGTTAAAGATTTTATACTCAATCAGTTCTTTTATTCCCCAACCTTCTACATATATAATGTCGTTATTTCCATCTCCGTTTGGTGTAAACGTAGTTGGAAGATTTATAAATGTTTCAGGGTGAACAGCTACAGTATAAATAGCATCGTCGGTAAAGCAATTAAAATTATCGGCAATAGTAAGTTGGTATTCTACATCGTCCAAAGGATGAACAATTGGATTTATGCATGACGTACAACTCAATCCATCTTCAGGAGTCCAGGTGTAAGTGTAGATGTTAGGATCTAAATTAATCGGTAAAAAGATAGAGTCACCAATAACAATCGTAGTATCAAAATCTGGAATAACTAAAGGCGGTA
>WFNC01000592.1 GCA_015488785.1 Flavobacteriales bacterium
CGTTGTTATCGTCCCAAACTTGTAAGAAAAAAAGACTACTACTAACATCGTTTACCGAAGATACAAAATGCATTTTTACAGCTCTCAAGGTATCCGAAACACCATTGGGCAATGTGAATTTATAAGCCAATTCAGCTCCGTTTGTTACCAATCCGTAAGCCGCTTCAGCAGTTCCATCATCGTAAGAATAATAATTTTGAAATTCTTGTTTTACCACTATTGTATCATTGACCGTTAACCTTTCTGGAGTCGTGTTGGTACTTAGCGTGTATCTAACATCAAAAGTTGCGCAGGTGTCAGCCAATATCGTGTCAAAAAAGAAAGTAGAAGGAATAGTATAATCCATGTCAAAACTAGTCGTCGCATTTACATTTCCAGCAGAGTTAACATAAGGTATATTATCTACAATTGTAGAATTAAACAAAAGGTCTAATCCAGAAGGCTGAATTATTTTTGCTTGATTTAGTGAATTGTATGTCTTTACACTCACCGAAGTTTTAAGAAGCCCAAATGGATCTGTTTCGTAATGAGGCCAAGGCATTGAAGTGTAATTTTCAATTAACGAAGGAGCAGGGAATTGAAAAGCCCAATCATTCATTTCGTTGTCATTAATTGTTCTAAAGTCGTCTAAAATTACATAATCAATGTGCCAATGATCTAAACTTCCTGTTAGCGTTCCATAATTTTTAAATCTAAATTTAAACCCATCTTGCAAATAGCGAGAAGCCGTTATTGGAATCATTACAACTTGAAAATCACTTTGAGCTCCTCCTTGTTTGTGCCAAGCCGATTCCCATTGGCTAAATGCAGGCGACCAAAATTCCAAAACCAAAGAATCTTCAGTTTCTGGTTCTTCGCCTATTCCTGTCGTTTGATAAGCAAAACTAAAATAAATAGAATCAGCATCGCTATAATTTCCACCTCCTGGTTTAGTATTTAAGTTAATTGGTTTTGAAGTTAAATAATCCGCAATTCCGTAAGCCGATGGAGAAGACCAATCGTATGGATATCCATTCGCATTCAAACCGTCAAAGGTAGCCACTCCAATAGATAAAGGGTTTATAGGAAAAGTATTGTTGCGATAAACAAAATTATCAATCCAAATTAAATTCGAATCTGTAGCCGTTGGAGCCACAAAATAGACCGTAGAAGAATCTTGAAACAAATCAGGTGTTTGTTCAATCAAAATTAAATCAGGAGAAGTTCCAGTCCAAAGTGAATCATAATAATTGTGAGCAGGCCAAACTTCAGTATTCGTTGTCACTATTTGATAATTATCAATATCAGACACATCGACAAAAGTAGAAGGAAAAGCCACTTTAGAAACCAAAACAATAGAGTCAAATCCATGCCCTGCAATTGTATCATAATTGTAAGTAAAAGTAGTGTCAGTCATGTAACTTGTTCCCATAGGTTCTGCAACTCCGCCAACATTTAAACGATACCATGTCGTATCCGAAACATTAGCATCGTTTTGTGAAGCACTGTATTTTAAAAACTTATCGGTCGAAAAATCATCAATTATTGGTAAATCTAAGGTGTCAATACTATAAATATAGTGGTTGTGAACAGCTCCAACTTTTTCTTGATTGTCAGAAATCAAAGAAGCGTTATATTTTAATGGAGAAAGAAGTTCTTGCCCCAAAACAGGAAATAAAGTCATCAAAAACAATACTGCAAATGAAGTTATTTTAAAAATTACATTAATATTCATACTAAGCAAACGTTATTATTCATTTATTATTATTGATAGTGCCAAACATTATTTCACAGACTCAAATCTGGTCGTTGAGCATAGACCTAATCAACACTTGTAGAGTCAGCAACTGGAACGCCTTTTTTAGCAACCAAATAAATTGTAGCACCAGATTGAATCATACTTTCTGGCAATGATCTAGGATGAGGATTTTGAACCGAGATTATGAAATTAGAAGAATCTTCAGCCGAAATATTTTCCCCCTCATACTCTATATCTACTGCTAAATTAGAAAGTGTAAGTATTTGACGTGCATTATCAACCGTTTTACCAACCACGTTTTGCAACGTCACAGGAGCACCTCCATTTCCACTTCCGTGAACAATTGTAATCGTTTCTCCTTTCAGGATTTTATCTCCTTTATTTAGCTTTTTATTCTTATATTGTAATTCAATTACATAGTTATTCTCACTTGTTTTACGCTCAAATCGAGTCTTAAAACCAAGCATTTCCAACCTCACTTTAGCTATTTTTTTAGAAATTCGATAATCTCCAGTCAAATCAGGAATCGCCTTGTATTCACCAGCTTGCTTTACGATTGTAACATATATTTTTCGATTTGGCTTCACAAACGAAGGGTAGTTTTCGCTATTTGGCCTAGGATCTTGCCGAATCACAGTACCCCTCGGAAATTCATCCGAATAGACCGAATCATTTATAATTACTTCAATATCGCTATCGCTAGCCAATTTTTCAAGTTGACTAACCTCCGTTCCAATAAAATTTGGAGTAGGTAATTTCACGCCATGATTGGTATAAGTATCTAAATATTTTAAAGTAAAATAGGGAATTAAAAATAACGCCAATAAAGCCAATATCAAATTAAAAATAAATAGTTTACTCACCAAAAATCGAAAAAAAGGTTTAATTTTTTTTCTAAACAATACAATTACAAGAACAAAGACCACTACAATCCCTATCGACAAAAATTTTAACATCTTACATTTTTTAGATTCCAAACAAAGATATTAAATTGAATTAATTCTAGGCTTATTTATACCTAAAAATCGAGGAGACTTCATTTTCCCATCCTCTATTCTTCTTCCATGCTCTTCTTTAATCGGTTTTCGGAAAATTTCAGGAGTTGACTTTTTTTTATTAGGGCGTTTAATCTCATTTAAACATTGAAAAACTATTCAATATTTAAATGAGATTAACGGGCTATCCACTTGTAGTTTTTGCATTTTTGAGAAAGTCAACCTAAGCTAAAAAGGAGCTCATAAAATCGCTCTTTTTAGCCAAGGTTGACTAAGAAAATATTTGAAGTTCTACTTCAAACATCTTCTAACTCAAAAATACAAAAAGCTGCCGTTTCTATCCCTAACGCATCGTGTAATTAGATACGTTTTAGCGTGTTTTGGGTTTTGTCGAACTTAATCAATTTGTTTAAAGCAGAACTTTAAGTTAAAAATTGGTTCTTTTTATGGTTCTACAGGTTTTGGTGTGGGAATGAATTTAATTTTTCGTGTTTAAATGAATTTAAGAATCACAAACAACATTGTATATAATACGTAGCACAAAAAAAACTAAGTACTAATCACAAAATCATCATCTATCAGTGGTAAACCTTGATACCTTAAAAATAATTGAATGGTAGCAATTACATCTTTTTCGCAATAGACCACAATCCGATCTAAATCTTTTTCTTCATAAAAAACTTTAGCCACCTGACTACCATCTATATCGTCTTTTGGCGTTGGAATATCAAAAACATAAGTCAACAATTCCAAAGAAGTATAATGCTTATAATCTCCAAATTTCCATAATTCCATGGTGTCCAAATGTCTTATTTCCCAAGGTTTCTTTCCTGCTGTATTCAACATGTTGGGCAATTTTAAACCATTAATCAATATTCTACGTGCCATAAATGGATAGTCAAATTCTTTTCCATTGTGAGCACAAAATAGATTACTATTTTCATCAAACTTTGTGGTAATGAAATTAATAAACTCATGTAAAAGAACTTTTTCGTCTTCATTGGCAAACGATTTTAATCTAATTTGTTGTTCTCCATTTTTTTGAGCAATTAAACCAATCGAAATACAAGCGACCTTTGCAAACTCAGAATAGATCCCAGCTCGTTCATATATTTCTTCTGGCGATTTTTCTTCTCGTTCTTGTATGAAACGCGTTTTTTTATTCCACAAATATTGACCTCTTTCATTCAAGTCGTTGTAATTGTAAACTACAGGAACTGTTTCTATGTCAATAAATATAATTTTTGATAAATCGGGGATGTAAAGCATAATTCTATTTTTTTTGTTGCATTATCAAACACTTAAGCATTGAATCCAAAAAAGTTACTAGCTAAATTATTCTACTAATCTTCTTTCTTGAAGAATCTTTTTATTCCAGCAAAGAAACCTGCAACGGCAAGAGCTATAACTTTCCAAAACTTAGCAGCCATTAGCCCTAACTTTGCTAAAAGTCCAACCTTTACAATCGCTTTTCCAGCTATAAGAGCTCCAATTCCATAAGCTGCTACTTTATCATAATCAGGGTCAAAGTCAGCGTATTTATTTCCGTCGTTAAAGTTGATACTAGTTATAATTTTTGAAGCATTTTTTTCTACATCATCAAGAACATACATTTCTCCAATAGCATTCAACTCTAAAAAACCTTTACGTCCTAGTATTCTAATATTATAATTCAAAGTATGCTCTTCTATGTCTCCAAATTTTAATTCTTTAGCCCAATGCAATTTTTTGTTTTCCGAATCATAAAACGGTTTTGCAGCCCATTTTACCAAATAGACAGGGTCGTAACCTTGCTCTTCTCTATATGGATTATTCTCGATGCAACTCGTTTGCATTGTTTCTAATAATTCATCAAAGTTTATATCTTTTGCATCCTCATCGTTTACATATCCCTCTTCTGAATAAGTTATGTTTATAACATAAGTAGAGTCTGTTAATGGAGTATTATTTTCAGGTAAAATCATACCCAAAGATTGATCTGCGATTTCACTCGGAGGATTTCCCCAAATTTCTGTAAGAATCATTTCACTATCTTTTCCATTCAAATATTTAAAACCAACAGGGACTTCTATTTTTGCTAAACCGTTTTTTATGGTTACCGTCCCGTGTTCATAATTTAATGTCTGTTCTATACTATCGTAAAAATTATCTATTGCTATTAGGTACTCCTCATCTGTCATTTGATTGGTTAGCGAGTCTGTTTCTGAAGCGATTAAACAAAAGCTATTAAATAAAAATAGTAATGGAAGTATGCATTTTAATATCATCGAATTTATTTTTTTAGCGAAGATATGGAAATAACTTAGTTTTACTAGTAGATTCTTGTGTTTTATCTTTTTATTTAAGCTATGGTTGTTTTTCTTTTACAAAACGTTAACTTCTCTTTCCAATTCAATACCGTATTTTTCTTTTACAGAACGAATAATGTCGGAGCTCAAATCATAAATTTCTTTACCTGTAGCTCCTCCATAGTTGACTAATACTAAAGCTTGGTTTTTATGAACGCCATAATTATTTACCGTTTTTCCTTTCCAGCCAGCTTTATCTATTAACCAACCTGCAGCAACTTTTGAATGGGTGTCACTTACAGGATAGGTGGTCAATTCAGGATAATTTTCTTTTACTTTATTTAATATCGAATTTTCAATAATTGGATTCTTAAAAAAGCTGCCGCTATTTCCAATTTTCTTTGGGTCGGGAAGTTTTGATTCACGAATCGAAATGACGGCATCACTTATGTTCTTTAGTGTTGGAGTTGTCACTTTCATTTCTTCCAAAGCTTTATTAATTGCTCCATAAGAAGTATTCAAATTCGGGTTTTTAGTTAAACGGTAAGCAACTTTAGTAATAAGATATTCTCCTTTCAATTTGTTTTTAAAGACACTTTCTCGATAACCAAAATTGCAATCAGAATGAGTAAACCGATGAATTTCACCTGTTGGAATGTGAAAGGCTTCTAACCATTCAAAAACGTCTTTGACTTCGGTGCCGTAAGCTCCAATGTTTTGTATCGGACTAGCTCCAACACTTCCAGGAATTAAACTCATGTTTTCTATCCCAGCATATCCCTTTTCGATACAGTGTAGAACAAATTGATGCCAGTTTTCTCCTCCTCCTGCGCTTATTGTCCAACCTTTAGCGTCTTCAGTTTCTACTTTTATACCTTTTATTTGATTGAGTAAAACAATTGCGTCTTGATTTTTGGTAAACAAAACATTGCTCCCTCCTCCCAATATTAATTTATCTTCTTGTTTGTAAGTCTTATTGCTAAGTAATTCTGACAGTAAATCTACAGAATCAATAGTTGCGAAATATTTTGCAGATACATCTATTCCAAATGTATTGTACTTTAAGAGCGATTGATTTTCTAAAATTGTCATGTCTCAAAGTTATAAAGAATGAAGCTTCTCTTTTTATGTTTCTCTATGTTTTATAAAATAAGAAATGTTGATAGCAGGGGGATTCATACTAATTAAATTATGAAATGCACCAAATAAATAGGGTTCACTGAAAAAGTCTAAAAAGCATATCATATGAGGCGACAAAACGAAGCTGTATGCATATACTGCGAGTTGCAGGCAACGAAATAGGATGTGTTTTTTAGGCTAACGACTATTTAACTGCACTAAAATTCTTAGTACAATAAAGAAAACCTTGCATTTTAAAGTCTAAAAAGTTACTAAAACAGCAGTACTACTGATTTCGAGTGTTTTTCAGTGAACCCTAAATAATTTTATTATCACATATACTTCTTCAAATAAAACGATCATAGCTAAGGCTATGCTGATTTTATTTTTATCGTCTATGAAAAAAATAAACTTTATTTTTTCAGACGCATTTCAATATTCAATAGGTATCATTTAGTCAATTAGTTTATCTTTGTCATTAAATTTTAATTAACTATGTACATATTCAATGTTATAATTGTGTTCTCAATTTTCTTCTTTAGTTCTATACAGTTGATTGCTCAAGATAAAATCTTACTCTTAAATGGGAAAAGTTACGAGGGTAAATTCCTTAGTAAATCAGAAGATTTGGTGAATTTTAATTTCGAAAAAAAATCAGGAAAAGTAAAACCTTTTAGTTTTGAAATGAATCGAGTATATTCTGTTACCAAAGAGGGAGATAAAGAAAGCGTATTGTACAAAACTGACACGACAATCTATAATTACTACTCTAAAAATGAAATGAGAATGTTTATTTATGGTGAAAGCGATGCTTACAAACGTTTTAAAACAAAGAAAACTTTTGCTGTAGGTTTTGCTATTGGCTTAGGTGTTTCTATGTACGATACTTACCTTTCGGGAGGTTATGTTTGTGACAATGGGACTCAGGTTTCGGGAGGTTTGTTTAAACGGCAACCGTCTTTAGCTCAAATTATTATACCTTTTATAGTTCCTATTGTAACAGGGGCAATAAAACCCAAAATGAAGGCAAAACATGCTTCGGATCCAACTTACTTAATGAATCAACAGTATATTGATGGGTTCAAAAAAGTCAGAAGGTTTAAAAGAATAAAATCTTCGTTGTTGGGAACATTAGCTGGTGTAGCTGTGGGAATGGTTGGATATTATATAACTCCGAATCCTTGTCAATAATAAAAAGAGGAATAGAGCTAGTGGTTTTTAGTAATCTTTGGATTGCTATTGCTGCAGTTGGTTTAACGCTTAATACTTATTTACTGCTCAATCGAGCGGTAAATCAAGATGTTGTTTTACTGGTCTTTTTTGCTACGTTTTCTATTTATAATTTACAACGATTGGTAAAACATTATTTCCAAAATAAGAATTATAGCAATCGGCATTATTGGATTTTAGAACATGTAAAAGTGTTAGAATTTTTGGTTCTTTTAAGTTCTGTTGCTTCAGTATATTTATTTTTTGAAACTTATTCTCTTCAAGCGTTTTTGTATTTGTTGCCATTTTCAATGGTGTCTATTTTATATAGTGTGACTTTGTTTTCGAAGAACAAATCGTTAAGAGATTTACCTTTTGCCAAAATATTTTTGATTTCGATAACTTGGGCTGTTGTTTCGGTTGTTTTACCTTTTTTAGAACTCGAATTGTCTTTTGATTATGCTTTTGTTCAACTTTTTTTATTTAATTTTTTCTTCATACTAGCCATTACAATACCTTTTGACATTAGAGACGTAGGGCTAGATCATGATGAAACAAAAACATTGCCTCAGTATTTTGGGGTCAATAAAGCGGTGGATTTGGCAATGTGGTTATTGTCTGTTTGTTTACTGATTTCTATTTTTAGTTTTTTTACTTTTGGGCAAATTATTCCTCTAGTTATAGCTTTAATTTTGGTTTTAAAAACTAAGAAAAAACAACCAGAATTGTTTTATTCGGGTTTAATAGATGGTGTTATTCTTTTATTTCCTTTGTTGAATTATTTGTTTTGAGTGTTCTAAAAATAATATTTTACTGGTTTTTGTGTAACTTCAAGCCCAAATGGTGCATTTATATCAATTAAATATTGAAATGCGCCAAATAAATAATTTTATTATCACATATACTTCTTCAAATAAAATCACCATAGCTAAGGCTATTCTGATTTTATTTTCATTGTCTATGTAAAAATAAACTTTATATTTTTTAGGCGCATTTCAATACCTAGTTGGTATTACTACTTGAATTCAAGAGGGTAAAATCTTTAACGTAGTTTTTACTTTCTGTTTTGTTTGCGTTAGGGATGGGAGCGGCATCCTTTTCTTTTTTTTCAAAAGAAAAGATACAGCGGACAGCCCGCTCGAACGCCCAAAATATTATTAATCCAAATCAACTACCATCTAATCACTACACTTCCCCAAGTAAAACCACTTCCGAAAGCTGCTAGGACAACTAAATCATTTTCTTTTACACGACCTTCTTCTACGGCCTCAGAAAGTGCAATTGCTATAGATGCTGCGGTTGTGTTTCCGTATTTTTGAATGTTGTTAAATATTTGACGGTCTTCTAATTTGAATTTTCGTTGTACGAATTGAGATATTCTTAAGTTGGCTTGATGTGGAATTAACAAGTCAATGTCTTCTGATGTTACCTTATTTTTTTCTAAACCTTCGATTATTGCTTCAGAAAAACGAGTGACTGCATGTTTAAA
Organism: Flavobacteriales bacterium; assembly: GCA_015488785.1. Taxonomy (GTDB): domain Bacteria; phylum Bacteroidota; class Bacteroidia; order Flavobacteriales_D; family Parvicellaceae; genus S010-51. The sequence goes on from WFNC01000592.1 coordinate 8,839, forward strand.
TACAAACTGTCCGTTCATATATGGAAAATGCGTTAAATCGTCGTTCTCTTTTTCTATAATGTCTGTCCAATTTGAAGGGTTTGGGCTCGTTAAGGCTAAGTCTTCTGCAAATTTCCCTTCAGAATGTAAATGTGTCGAAAGTACTCCTTTTGTATTATCTTCTGTTCTTGTTAAAACTACAGCTCCTGCACCGTCTCCAAAAATAACCCCCATGTTACGTCCTCTTGTCGTTTTGTCGATAAAACCAGATTGAGCTTCTGAACCTACGACTAGAATGTTTTTGTACATTCCTGTTTTTATAAATTGGTCGGCTACTGAAATAGCGTAAATAAATCCTGAACATTGGGTACGAACATCCAAAGCTCCGATTGTATCCATTCCTAAAAGGTGTTGGATTTGAACTCCTCCTCCTGGGAAATAATAGTCTGGACTAAGTGTTGCGAAGACAATAAAATCAATTTCTTTTTTTTCTAATCCTGCTTTTGTAATTGCAATTTCACTGGCTTTTACTGCCATTGTTGAGGCTGTTTCTCCAAGTTCTTTAGAAGCCCAACGTCTTTCTTTTATTCCTGTTCGTTCTTGAATCCAACTGTCGGTTGTATCAATTGTTTTGGCTAAATCGTCGTTTGTAATTACTGTTTGAGGAACATAATGACCTGTTCCTATGACTTTTGAATTGTACATAAGGTGTGTTCGTGTGTATGTGTGTGCTTCAAAATAGTACCCCTTTTCGTCTTTAAATTACGGTAAAAGCTTATTATATTGAATATAGTAGCTACAAATCTAATAAAAAAAGAGGATATTTAAATAAAACCGTAAGATTTGTTTTCATCTAATTTATGATTCAAGTCGTATAATGTGTTTAATATTTTATTATCTTTGAAAAAATATCAAACCGTTCTATCGCTCTAGAAAGCGTTCTAGTGAGGAAAGTCCGGGCAGCAAAGAGTAGCATACTTCTTAACGGGAAGAGTTTCTTTTGAATAAGAAATATAGATTAGTGCCACAGAGATTAGACTTCCTTTTTGTTTGTTTACAAGAAGGTAAAGGTGAAAAGGTAGGGTAAGAGCCTACCAGTATTATTGGCGACAGTAATAGCTAGGTAAACCTTATGCGCTGAAAAATCAAATAAACCAAAGTTAGCAATCGTATTGCTTGAAGGGCTTCTCGCTCTATTTGGAGGGTAGATTGATAGAGCTTGTTAGCAATAGCAAGCCCAGATAAATGATGGAACTTGGAAGTTATTTTTTTTTACCAAGACAGAACCCGGCTTATAGGTTTGGTATTTTTTTTCTTTTTTAGCAACCCGTTTTGTTTTGTTTCGTCTAAGATGTAATAAAATAGTTTGATTACGCTATAAATGTCAGTCACAAACTTATACATTATGAAATACTTTATTTTATTAACATTGGGGATTATTCATTTTTTTTCATTTTCGCAATGTAAAAACTTAACACCTTTAAAAGTTGTAAACCCTTCTTTTGAAGGTCCTAGAGCTCCTCATATTACTCCTGGACCTTGGAATACTTGTGGAATTACACCAGATACTCAGCCTGGTAGTTGGGGTATAAATCTTCCACCTTCTAACGGAAGCTCTTATGTTGGATTTGTAAATGGAGGATCTTCATGGCTTGAAGGAGCTTCACAACAGTTGAGTGGAAATATGCAAGCAAATGTACCTTACCAATTCACTGTTGATTTAGCTGCTGTTAGTTCAGGAGGTGGAGGTATAAATCCAGCTCCATCTAGTATTGATATATTCGGGGCGATGTCTCTGTGTGGGACAACACAACTTCTTTGGAGTTCTCCCAGTGTTGCGAATACAACTTGGCAAACATTTACAGTAAATTTTATTCCAACTCAAAATTTTACGCATATATATTTTAGAATTAGACAAAGCTCTCCTTCAATGTCTTATATTTTATTAGATAATATTACCCCTATTTTTGCTCAAGAGCCAAACATTTTTATAACTTCTCATCAAAACGGAGATAATGATGTTTGCTCCTTTACGCTTTCTGGAAATGTAACACATGCAATAACTGACTCTGTGGTTTTATCGGGTAATTTTGCAGGTTCTCCTCTAACTGCTAATTTGAACAATTTAAATTGGGATGACATTCTTACTTTTAACGGAGGGGGGGCTCAAACTATTACTGCTACGGCACACTATATAGATCCTGCTACAAATACAGCTTCTTGTGTTTTTACTACAGTTGATTTAATTATAAATTCTCCCACTGCTGATTTTTCATTTTCAGATGCTTGCCAAGATATTAATGTCCTTATTACAGATTTATCTACACCTTACGGAACTACTACTTTGACAAATTGGCTGTGGGATTATGGTGATGGAAATTCTTCTACTCAGCAAATTCCTCCGTCACATATATATACTAGCGCAGGTCAAAAAACAATAACACTAAGTCTAACCGCTAGCGATGGGTGTACAGCAATAAAAAGTAAAACAATTGATATTTTTGATTTACCTAAAACCTCTTTTACAGCCAATGATACTTGTTTAGGAGATGTTACTACTTTTAACAATACTTCGAGTATTGATAATGGCTCTATTCTAAGTTGGTCGTGGAATTTTGATGATGGGAATTCTGCTACTTCAGAACAAATAACGCATGTTTACCAATCTGAAGGAGCATACAATGTCAATTTAATCTGTACTAGTGACCATGGATGCGTAACTGATTCAACTGTTACAATTCAAACTTTTTCTGAACCTTTAGCAGCTTATTCTTTTACAGATGATTGTTTGTATGAAGAAGTTAATTTTGTTAATAATTCGAGTATTAATTTTGGAACAATAGATACTTGGCAATGGTCTTTTGGGGATGGAGAAAATAGTACTCAAAGCGCTCCAAATTATACTTATACAATAGACGGAACTTATACTACAGAGTTAATAATTACGAGTAATCATGGGTGTGACGATACATTAAGTCAGGTTATCGTCCGTTATCCTATCCCTACTCCTTTATTTAGCGTAGATCCACAGTGTTTGTACACTCCTTTAGTTTTTGTAAATTCTACAATAATTAATGCTCCAGATGTTATCAGTTCATATGTTTGGAATTTTGGAGATGGAAGCGCTCTTAATTCAAACGAAAGCCCAAGTCATGTTTTTCCATCTGAGGGAAATTATGATGTTAATCTGATTGCGATATCTAATCATAGTTGTTTTGATACCATTTCTCATGTAGCTACAGTTTATCCAATTCCTGTCGCTAATTTTACTTCTACAACAATCTGCGAGAATGAACCTCCTACAGAATTTTCAAATCAATCAACAATAGTATCGGGTAGTATTGTCTCTTTTGAATGGATGTTTGGAGATGCTAATGTATCATCACTTC
>WFNC01000593.1 GCA_015488785.1 Flavobacteriales bacterium
ACCATTCGACAGGTTCGTTTACGTGTCTTCCTTCGTCAAGTGGAAAAGAAAGTAAGCTTCCGGTTGGCGTGTGTGGATAGGTTTTCCAGACTTGTCCAAATATAGAAAAACTAAGAAATGTGATTGAGATAATAAGTAGTAGTTGTTTCATCGGATTGTTTTTTGTCTTTTAATAGGGCTTTGCTGGTTGTAGTGTGGGTATAAATTTACTTATTTGTATTCAATAAATTTAAGAATAAAAAACAACATTGTACATAATACATTGCACATTTTACAAATAAAATGATTAGAATATTAAACTTTGGGGGTTTTATAAATTATGCTATCCATATCAAACTCGGTAGAACTCTTAATATTTATTCTTATTCGATTTCCGTTATTTTTTATTTGGTCTTTTACTTTTTTTTATTCAATTCGCTATTTCATGTCATAAAAAAAGCCAATTCATAAAAATGAATTGGCTTTTTTAGTCTATTTTATTTGTGTGAGGGATAGGAGCTTTGTCTGAGCTCTTTTCTATATTTTTTTTCAAAATATAGAAAAAGCGAGTGCGGATAGCCCGACCCCGATTTTTTTTATCGGGGTCACACCCAAACCTTTAATTAGCTAATTAAGCTATAACTTCTTTTACTCTGTCTGCAGCGTCTTGCAATGTGATTGCCGAGTGAACGTTAAGTCCAGAGTTGTCAATTATTTCTTTTGCTTCTATAGCGTTAGTTCCTTGTAAACGAACAATGATTGGAACTGGAATATTACCGATGCTTTTGTAAGCTTGTACAATTCCATTAGCAACACGGTCACATCTTACGATACCTCCAAATATGTTCACTAAAATTCCTTTCACATTTTTGTCTTTTAAGATAATGTTAAAAGCTTTTTCAACACGCTCAGCATCTGCTGTACCACCTACGTCCAAAAAGTTAGCTGGTTCACCTCCAGAAAGTTTAATGATGTCCATAGTAGCCATCGCCAATCCAGCTCCGTTTACCATACACCCAATGTTTCCGTCTAAGTTTACGTAGTTAAGTCCTGCGTCAGTTGCTTCTACATCAATCGGGTCTTCTTCTTGCAAATCTCTCATTGCAGCGTAGTCCTTGTGACGGTAAAGTGCACTTTCGTCCAAAGATACTTTCGCATCTACTGCTATAATTTTACTGTCCGATGTTTTTAATACTGGATTAATCTCAAACATTGAAGCATCACATCCTTCGTAAGCGCTATATAAAGCAGAAACGAATTTCGTCATTTGTTTCATCGCCATTCCACTTAAACCTAAGTTAAATGCAATTTTACGACATTGAAATGCTTGTAAACCAACTTTAGGATCTATTTCTTCTTTAAAAATTAAGTGTGGCGTTTTTTCAGCTACTTCCTCAATATTCATTCCTCCTTCTGTAGAATACATAATAATGTTTCTTCCAGAATCTCTATTCAATAATACAGACATGTAAAATTCTTCTGGCTCAGCATCACCAGGGTAATATACATCTTGTGCTATCAATACTTGGTTTACTAGTTTTCCAACTCCGTTCGTTTGAGCAGTTTCTAAGTGTCCTCCTAAAATTCCTTTTACTACACCTTCTAGTTTATCTATTCCTTTTGCCAATACAACTCCGTGAGAACCTGTTTCTTCAACCGTTCCTTTACCACGACCACCTGCGTGAATTTGAGCTTTTACGACAAACCATTCTGTTCCAGTTTCTTCAGAAAGTTTATTAGCAGAAGCTACAGCATTTTCAAGTTTGTCTACTACAACTCCTTCTTGGATTGCAACACCAAAACTTTTTAAAATTTGTTTTCCTTGATATTCGTGTAAATTCATAATGTATTTTATTTTTGCATGTTTAATTGCACCCCAAAAATAAAGATACTAATTGTCTTTTGCTATTTTTTTAAGCCTTTTTTTAATATTGTGCATAAATAGTGGCAATTGTGTTTCTACGAGCGGTCTAATTCGGGGTTCTCAATAGCGTCTTTTGCTTGGCGATTTAATCGGTGTTAATTCATAAAATATTATTGTACGAAGTTCTAGATTTAATTTTAAATTTGTAGTGTGAATAAAACCAAAAATACCGAACTCATAACAAAGAAAGCCTTCGAATTGGGGTTTTCGTTTGTAGGGATTTCTAAATCAGGATTTTTGGAAGATGAAGCCCCACGGTTAGAAAACTGGCTTAAAATAAATGCCAACGGAGAAATGGCGTACATGGAAAATCATTTCGACAAACGATTGAATCCAAACCTGTTGGTAGAAGGAACCAAAAGCGTGGTCTCTTTAATGTACAATTACTACACCGACAAAACCCAAGAAGATTCCGAAGCTCCTCACATTTCAAAATATGCATACGGAAAGGATTATCACGATTTGATAAAGAAAAAACTTAGAGCACTTTTCGATTTTATACAAGAAGAAATAGGAGAAGTAGGCGGGCGATATTTTACCGATTCCGCTCCCGTTTTGGACAAAGCTTGGGCAAGCAAAGGAGGAATTGGTTGGGTTGGAAAAAACGGACTAATGCTAACCAAACAACAAGGTTCTTATTTTTTTATCGGAGAGTTATTGCTCGATTTGGAGTTGGATTACAACGACAGTCCAGTCAAAGATTTTTGTGGAGCATGCACAAAATGTATCGACGCCTGCCCGACCGATGCTATCATTAATCCCAAGGTTGTAAACGGAAGTAAGTGCATCTCTTATTTTACCATAGAACTCAAAAATGCGATTCCAGTAGCCATGAAAAACAAATTTGACGATTGGATGTTCGGCTGTGACATCTGTCAAGAAGTTTGCCCTTGGAACCGTTTTTCGTTACAGCACAACGAACCTTGGTTCGAGCCTCATCCCGATTTACTAGCATTAACAAAATCCGATTGGATAAACCTGGAGCAACCACTGTTTCAAGAGCTATTTAGAAAATCAGCCGTAAAACGAACTAAATTTGCAGGATTGAAACGAAACATTAACTTTTTGTACGAAGAATAGTTTCTCTTTTATTCTTTGGGCGTTCGAGCAGGCTATCCGCACTCGCTTTTTTTGTTTGAAAAAAACAAAAAAGAGCTCAAACAATTGCTCCTATCCTTAACGCGTTATTCTTTGCGTTTAGCATTTTGGTTGAGGTGAAAATTTGACTATATTTCAGAAAATAAAACAGACAAATGGCAAATGAACTTGAATTATATATAAAATCATACTTTGGAATTGTTCAACCTGATGAGTTAAAAACAATAAGTTCATTGTTCAAATTGACAACGTTGAAAAAAGGAGAATTTTTTTTAAAAACAAAAAGCCAATCGGATAAAATGAGCTTTATTCAATCAGGTCACCTTAGAGTTTTTGAAATAACGGCGGAAAAAGAAATCACACAATGGATTTCTACAAAAGGATATTTTGTAACTGACCTTTCAAGTTTTGTGTTTGAAACCCCAGCTCGTTGGTCTATTCAAGCATTAGTTGATACTGAGTTATATACAATCAGTAGAGAGGATTACAAACGAATAGGAACACTTATACCTAATTGGCACCATCTCGAAAAACTATTTATCGTCCAATGTTTTAAAATAATGGAAGATCGAATTTTTAGCCACCTTTCTATGACCGCTGAAGAAAGGTATAAGCTATATTTTGAAACCAATCGAGAATTATTTAATCAAGTTCCGTTGCAATATATTGCTTCAATGTTAGGAATGACTCCCGAAACTTTCAGTAGAATACGAAAAAAGCAAGTCCTTTAATTTCTTGATTAATGTCAAGAGCAGAAAGACAATTCTGAGATATATTTGCATTGTAAATAAAAATTTTAAATAAGGTTCAATAAAAAAACACTCAAAATCAGTAATGTCGCTGTTTTTAGTAGCTTTTTAGACTTTTAAGTGAGCCTTAAATAGCAAAAAAAATGGCTTTAGAAATCAAAACAGAAATTGTTATAAATGCAACAACTCAAAAAACATGGAATATTCTTACTGAATTTGATCAATATCAAAATTGGAACCCATTCATTAAATCAATTAAAGGAAAGATAGAGGTCGGAAGTAAGATTACGGTGCAAATTGCTCCTCCCAAGGCAAAAGAAATGATATTTAAGCCAAAAATATTAACCTTAAACAAAAACAGAGAGTTAAGTTGGTTAGGTTTACTCTTGTTTCCAGGGGTTTTTGACGGACATCATAAGTTCGAATTAAAAGATAACAATAACGGAACTACAACATTTATTCAAAGTGAAATGTTTACAGGAATCTTAGTCCCTTTTTTCAAGAAACAATTAAATAAAAATACTAAAAACGGGTTTATTGAAATGAACCAAAAACTAAAGGAATTAGCTGAAAAGTAAAAAAAAATAATTTTGAGTCTGTTTTTTAAGCGGAAAATGGTAACTTTAGCTATATGAAAAATGTAGTTTTTTTCGCTTTCTCCCTTACGATTATTACATCAGTAATTTTAGATAAATAAAAAAACAGAACAATGGAAATATTAAAACTAACAGAACAGAATATTCAAGATGAACATATTTGTTGTGCAATAAGTGACAAGAAATCCAAAGTCGGCTATGAAAAAAAGAAAACGTGGTTGAAAACAGAGTTTAAAAACGGCTATAATTTTCAGAAAGTAAATGTTAGAGGCAAAGTTTTTATTGAATATGTTCCAATCGAAAATTCTTGGCTTCCAATAATCGGAAAAAATTTTATGGTGATTAATTGTTTTTGGGTTGCTGGACAATTCAAAGGTAAGGGAAACGGAAAGAAACTCATTCAGCAATGCTTAAAAGATGCTCAAAATATGGATGGAGTTATTGCCGTTTCAAGTGATAAGAAAAGACCATTTATGAG
>WFNC01000594.1 GCA_015488785.1 Flavobacteriales bacterium
AATCAGTATTTTATAATTGGGTTGGAATTCAATTTAACTTCAAAATTAGTAATGAAAAATATTGTTTCATTTATTGTTTGCTGATTGTCAATACTTTACAATTTTTAAACATTTTACAGTTAAAAGCCTAACAAATGTATGAATTCGCTGATTATCAGTATCTAACAGAGTTTCATACCTGCTGAGTAGTAACAAATAATTAAATTGATGTCCAATCAAAGCAGTAGAATCTTTGGTGTTCGTAATTAGAATTTCATTAATAGTTCTGTTGCTGAATAAGGTTACGAAGTTGCGTTAGGGATAGAAACGATAGCTTTTTGGGGTTTAACCTAGTTTTGTCTTGGGTGAAAAGAGCGATTTTATGAGCTCCTTTTTGGCTTAGAGAAACTTGGTTGAAACTCAAAAACTACAAGTGGATAGCCCGCTCGAACGCCCAAATAATAATTTAATTTAGTGTTTAGATTTTTTTATTCAAAATAAATAGAATGAGCTTTTTAGGGGGACGACTATTCAATTGGATTAAAAACCTGAAAATTGTAAAGAAAACTTTGCATTTTAAAGCCTGAAAAAACAAGTAAAACAGCGCTACTACTGATTTCGAGTGTTTTTCAGAGAGCCCGAGCTGATCGTAATTAGCATAACAATAATATTGTCTTGTTTATACGAAAAAATGTACTTATATTTGCGAAATTAATAAGAGTGAATTTAAGTGAACACAAATCATACAAATGATGAAAACAAATAACCTAAAAGGTCTAGCATTAGCTTCTGTAGTTGCAGGAGGAATGTTAATGAACAGCTGTAGTCTATTAGAAGACTTAGAATACACAGTAAAAGAAAATCCATTGGAAATGCATGGAGATAAAGTTAATTTAGAGATTAACGGAAAATTTATTGAAAAAGGATTGCATAAAAAAGCTGTTGTAGATGTAACTCCTACATTTGTATGTAAAGATGGAACTGAAATTCCATTTGAAACAAAAATATTTCAAGGGGAAAAAGCTGCTGGAAACGGTGAGGTGATTCCAAAAGGAGGTAAATCATTTACTTACTCTAGTACTGTACCTTATAATGCAAGTATGGAAGATGGTGAATTGGTTGTGAAATTATTGCCTAAAAAAGGGAAGAAAGTTAAAGACTTAGTTACGACTGATAAAATTGCTGATGGTACAATCATTACTCCATTATTGGTTCAGTTTGATGATAAAGTGATGTTTGTAAAAGACAACTTTGTAAGAACGACAACAGAATCTACTTCGGCTACAATAAACTACAACAAAGGTAAATTTGATGTAAAGAAAGCGGAATTAACGCAAGAAGATATTGTTGCTTTTGAAGCGTTTGTTACCGATGCTGCTACAAACCCAAAGAGAGACATGAAGAGCTTAAATATTATGGCTTATGCATCTCCAGAAGGTGAAGTTGATAAGAATGCTAACTTAGCTGCTGATAGAGCTGGTTCGGCTGCAGTTTATGTAACTAATTTGATGACTAAGGTTAATTTTCCTGCTGGTCAGCAAGATGGTTTTGTGACTCAAACACCTAAAGGAGAAGATTGGGATGGTTTTAAAGCTGAGGTTTCTAAAACAACTCACGAAGACAAAGAATTGATTTTAAGAGTTTTGGAAATGACTTCTGATCCTGTAAAAAGAGAAGAAGACATTAGAAACATGGCAAAAACTTATTCTTTCTTAGAAAAACAAGTTTTACCACAGTTGAGAAGATCTACAATGACTTTGACTTATGACAAAATTGGTTATAGCGATGAGGAATTGAAACAATTGGCTAAAACAAGCCCTGAGACATTGAATGTTGAAGAGTTATTGTTTACAGCTGGATTATACGAAGATTTGAACGAAAAATTGGCTGTTTACAAAACTGCTGAACGTTTGTTTGGTAACGATTACAGAACGGCTAACAATGTTGGGTATGTTTTATACTTACAAAACGATATAGATGGAGCTGCTGCAGAATTTGAAAAAGCAAATGGTTTAGAGTCTAACGCGACAACGTTGAATAATTTAGGTGCTGTTGCTCACGTAAAAGGAGATAAAGCTGCTGCTGCTGATTATTTTGGTAAAGCAGGAAGTTCGCCAGAAACAAACTACAACAAAGGAATTATTGCAATTCAAAATGCTGATGTAGCGGTAAAAGATGGAAGATATGCTGAAGCAATTTCTAACATGGGAGATTACAAAACGTTGAATGTAGCTTTAGCTAAAATATTGAACGGAGAAGCTGACGCAGCAATGGCTATTATTGATGCTAGTGCTGATTCGGATGTAGCTTTGGCTTACTACTTAAAAGCGATTGTTGGAGCAAGAACAAACAATAAAGATTTAATGTTAAACAACTTAAAATCTGCTATTGGAAAAGATGCTTCTTTGAAAGATAAAGCTAAAAAAGATAAAGAATTTATTAAATACGTAGATGCTATAAACGCACTATAAAATTTAATTGTTTTCACTTTAAGAGCCCTTTGATTTATTTCAAAGGGCTTTTTTTGTATATTTGAGTTATGAATTGTTCGTTTTCTTATGCGAAGTTTGGTTGTGTTGGTTTGAATAGAAGAGATTTCTTTAGTTCTAACAAAGATTTGAAAAAAGATTTGTTCCTAAACCCAAAAGAACCTTTTGCTAATTATTATTATGGAAGGTTTTTAATCTCAAATGATGAATATAGCAAAGCTTTACCTTACTTCGATTTAGCTATTAAAGGTCAAAAAAAAGAAGCTAGTTTTTATTCTTATAGAGCTATGTCACATACTGTTGTAAAGAACTATTCGGAAGCTATAGAGGACTACTTAATTGCAATAGTGCTAGATTCATCTGATGCATCTAATTATTTAAATTTAGGATTTACGTATTATAAAATTCAAAAGTACGATTTAGCTTTTAAATATTATGGAGAGGCTATAAAAAAGGGAGATGTCATGGGTTTTTCTAATCGTGGAAAATTATATTATGAATTAAAGCAATATGAAAAAGTTATTTTAGATTTAAATAAAGCTGTAAAAAAAATGCCTAAAGCTATGGATGTATTATATTACCGAGGTCTAGTATATAAAGAACAGGGGGAAAAGGAACAAGCTTGTAAAGATTTTGAAATTTGTTGTAATGCGTTTTATTCTCCAGCAGTTAAAGAATATCAAAAATGTATTTCATCAAAGTGAGACTCCTTTTATGCATATCGTTTTTGTTGATTTCATATTTTTCTATTGCTCAAAATAAGAAAGGTTACTGGAAGCATTTAGTGACTTATGATAGCTTGTCACAAGCTAATTTAATTGGTTTTCATTATGATTATTTAAGTTTGCACAAGCAGGTAAATTTTCGGAGTGATGGAGGAAATATAAACCTTAGGCTGAATTTGGCAAAATTCTTTACTGATAAGATAATAGTGGGATTGTATTTTGACTTTAAATTATTTACATGGGATAAAGATCCAAATTTTAGCACAGAATTTATTAATGATTTTAATAGTAGTTTTATCGATAGTTATACTTCATCGGATGATTCACTGAGTTCATCTTCATTTAAAGACGCGCTAAACAATACCAATAATTATTTATTTTCGGGAAATAATTATGGTAATTATGGGCTTGTCGTATCCCCTTTTCCTCTGAAGTATGGAGGAGTAAAACTCATTTTGAGTAAAGGTTCTAAAGAATTTGATTTTCAAGCTAAAGATGAAAAAAAAAACATTAAAAAACTGTTTCTAAGAAATTCTTTATTCGCAGAATTGAATATGACCCCCTATTTATTTTTTAAAAAAGGGAAACTAAATCAAAAGGTACCAAGGTTTAAAGATTTGTATAAGCAGATTACGTTTTCGTTGTATTATGAAAGAGTTAGTTTAAATAATGCATCAATAGAGAATTTACCTTTAAGCCGTGCTGTATCTAAAAATTTTATTTCAAAGTATGATAATCAAGAGCACTTTGGTTTTAAAATAGGAATTTCTTTGTATTAATAGTTATCTTTCAAAACAAACCTTCTCAACATTGAGAATACAGCGTAAGCCTAGGTTTTTAAGGGTATCTCTTTTCAAGAATTAAATAATTGTTTTACAATGCTTTGATTAGCTTTTTAATTTCTTTATCAGAAATAGAATCTTTTTCGCCTTTGTTGTAGATTGAAAACAGGACTTAAAAAAACAGAGCATTGCAATCCTGCCCCACTTCTGCAATTCCGCCTTACTCCATTGCCCTGCCCCTTAGGTAAAGCAGTACTCTCTATCACTTTAATCTGTTCCTCCTGTTCGTTTCGTTCATTAGTTAGTTTTACTATTTAGACGTTTGAAAAGATGCTTCTTTGAAAGATAAAGAATTTATTATATACGTAGATGCTATAAACGCACTATAAAATTTAATTGTTTTCACTTTAAGAGCCCTTTGATTTATTTCAAAGGGCTTTTTTTGTATATTTGAGTTATGAATTGTTCGTTTTCTTATG
>WFNC01000595.1 GCA_015488785.1 Flavobacteriales bacterium
AAACTATACGAAGAAACCGTGAGGGGAACACTGACAGAAGTAAGACTTCACTTTGAGAAAAAAGCACCTAAAGGTGAATTTGTAATTGTAGTGGAAGGAAAATAAAATACGAGTTAATTTTTATTCTATGAAATTAGACATACTAGCATTTGGAGCACATCCCGACGACATTGAATTGGCAGCTTCTGGAACAATATTAAAACACATTGAACAAGGTAAAAAAGTTGGAGTAGTGGACTTAACCTTAGGAGAGTTAGGAACAAGGGGGACTGCCATTACAAGAAGGACAGAATCCCAAAATTCCGCTAAAATATTGTCGTTAGAAGTAAGGGACAACCTGCAACTATTAGACGGTTTTTTTGAAATTAACGAAAACAGTCTGTTAAAAGTTATAGCGAAAATTAGAAAATATAAGCCAGAAATTGTTTTGTGCAATGCGACATCAGACAGGCATCCCGACCATGGTAGAGGCGGAGACTTAGTTTCTAGAGCTTGCTTTTTATCGGGCTTGGTTAAGGTCGAAACACAAATAGAAAACGGAAAATCGCAAGAACCTTGGCGACCAAAAGTTGTTTACAGATATGTACAAGACAATTGGATTACTCCAGACTTTGTCGTCGATATTACCGATCATTATGAAACAAAAATGAAATCTATTTTGGCTTACAAAACGCAGTTTTTTAATGTTGAAGAAGAAGGCCCTGTCACGCCAATTTCTTCTCCCGATTTTTTGGAATATATTCAAGGAAGAGCTTCTAATTTTGGTCGAATTATTAAGGTTAGATACGGAGAAGGATTTACGGTAGAACGGTCAATTGGAGTTGATAATTTATTTGAGATTAAATAGAATGAAGTTTTTATTACTCAAATTGAGCATAGCCTTGTTTAGTGTTTTACTTTTTTCTTCTTGTCAGATGAAAGAAGATAGAAGGTCGGAGCAAGAAAAAACAGTTTTTAGATACAATGAATCGGCAGGTATTACAACCTTAGATCCTGCTTACGTTAGACGATTCGAAGATTTTTTAGCAATCGAGCAACTTTACAATGGACTTGTTACGCTTGACGATAATTCGGAGGTAATCCCTTCAATTGCCAAAAGTTGGACCGTTTCGGAAGATGGATTGACTTATACTTTTAACCTTAGAAAAGATGTGCTTTTCAATGAAAGTGAATTGTTTGGCACTAAGAAGTCAAGAAGAGTAACTGCTAGCGATTTTTTATATTCTTTTTTACGGATTTTAGATCCTTCAACAGCTTCACCTGGACGATATATTTTTGAGAATTTAAATAACTCCAAAAGTAAGTTTGACGGTGTCGTAGCAGAAGACGAAAATACACTTATCCTCCATTTGTCAGTGCCTCAACCGTCTCTTATTTATCAATTGTCGCTCCCATATTGTTCAGTTGTCCCCCATGAAGTTGTGGAACATTATGGCAATGATTTTTCGACCCATCCAATCGGAACGGGGCCATTTTTCTTAAAAAGATGGAAGAAAGATGTGAAAATGATTTTAGCAAAGAATATTAATTACTTTGAGGTCGATGAAAACGGGGTTTCGTTACCTTATTTAGATGCTGTTTCCATTTATTTTATTCAAGACAAGCACCAAGAGTTTATCAAGTTTAGAGCAGGAAACTTGGAGATGATATCTGGAATGAATGAAGAAGATAAAGATCAGTTGTTGAATTCTGACGGAGAATTAAACGAAACCTTAGTCGATAAATTTACTTTACAAAAAACAGATTGGCTCAACACAGAATACTTAGGTATTTTAATGGAAGATAATAAACAAAGTCCTTTGCAATCGAGATTGATTCGGCAAGCGATTGGGTATGCCATAGATCGTGAAGATATGGTTCGTTATTTGAGAAATAATATTGGAACGCCTGCCACCAAAGGTTTTGTTCCCAAAGGAATGCCGAATTTTAATCAGTTTACCATTGATGGATTTCACTACGACATTGAGAAAGCAAATGAACTAATAAAACAAGCGGGTTACAATGAATTAAATAAAATTCCTCCAATAATTTTATCTGCTACGCCTGAGTATAGAACGTTATGTGAATATTTGCAGCAGAAACTTGAGAGAGTTGGTTTTACAATAAAAGTTGACGTCAATTCTGTCTCGTCTATGAATCAAAGAATAGCTCAATTTGAAGCCGTTTTTTACAGGAAGTCATGGATTGCAGATTTTCCCGATGCAATTAATTATTTTCAGTTGTTTTATAGTAAGAATTTTTATCCTGAGAATGGGTCGAATTATACTCATTTTAGTAATAAAGAATATGATGCTTTGTTCGAATTAGCCTTAATTGAGCAAAATGAAGGGTTAAGAAATAGCTTTTACAAAAAAATGAATCAAATTCTTCATGACGAAGCTCCGGTAATTCCATTATTCTATGCGGAAACACTTCGGTTCTTGAAATCGAATGTTAAAGGTTTGAAAGGGAATTCTTTAAATATGCTAAGTTTGAAGTCAGTTAAATTGACATAAAAAGAGATTTTTTTGAATTAAAATTTAAAAACCCCGAATTTTTAAGTAAAATTCGAGGTTTTTACCATTTTTTTTAAAAATGGAAGGGGGTCAATAAAAAGTTGCGAGGTATATCTTGAACTTTTATTCTCTCGTAGAGAAAAGTAAGTCTAAATTCTATACTTAATATCTATTCAAATATATAACATAAATTGAATAATCCTATTTTTATCTACTGACAAATAACTATTTTTGTTCTAATATTTTGATTTCACTGACGAAAGTGTCGCTAATGCTTATCAATTGTGAAATGTAATTTTTAGAATCTTTCAAATAATTGGGAATAAAATTAAACTTACGTTCGGCAAGCTTTCCGTTGGGAGCTATTTTGGCTCTTATGTTTTTAATCTTATTTATATTTATTTCTTCTTTTTGTTTAATGCTTCTTTGCGTTTTTTGATTTATTCGGTCTATTCCTTTTTGCATTTTTACAAATTCACTTTCGATAAGTCCTTTTAACGATTTATCGATTGCTTCTATTTTTGAAATTGTACTTTGTTTAAGAAGAAGAAGCTGTTTGTGTTCGTTGTTAAATTCTACTTTTGTTTCGTCATTACTACTTAAATATTGTTTAATCAAATCAGCCTCATTTTTAAAAAAATCACCCAGTTGTAAATTTAGTTTTTCAATATTGGCTATTGTTTTAGTGTCTGTAATAACAAGTAAATCTCTCAATGTAAGAATAGGAAAAGGTATCGCTAAACGATTGAAATTGGATTTCAATTGTAACCAATAAGCCAATTCGCCTGGACCTCCTATATAAGCTAAATTGGGTAACAAAAACTCTTGGTAAACTGGTCTAAAAATAGAATTGGGACTAAATCTTTCTGGGTGATTATTTAACTCGTCAATTATTTCAGTTTTAGAGAAAGAAAGTGCTGTATTTAAAACCGTGTATTTATCGTCTTTCAATACAATTCGTTCTCTTAAATTATCGATAATATAAAATAAGTTTATTTCCCTCGGGGTAACTTGCGTTTTGTATCCTTTATCTTTTAGTTGTTTCGAAGACTTATTAATTAGTCTAAAGCTATTCTCTTCTAATAGTTCATTTTTAAGAACATCAGAAAAACTAGCTTTTAAAGCTTGGTCATCTCCATCTAAAATAACTAAATTATATTCTTTAAATAGTTTATGAACCCAAGTCGTAGTTGCTTTTGTTAAGGTTGTATTTTCAAAATCGTCATTAAAAATAGATTTAAGAACTTCAGCTTTATCTCCTGCTAACTCAAATAATTCTTTGTAAGCATTTTCAAAAATAGATAAAGGCATTTTACCTACAGCTCCTTTCAAATTAGTTTCTCCTTTTAGTGTGCTTCTGTAGATGTGAGCTTCACTAATCTCTTCAAAATCATGATCTTCACTAGCCAACCAAAACAAAGGGACGAAATTATAAGTAGGGAACTCTTTTTTTAAAGTAATGCAAAGTTTAATTGTCGAAACTATTTTATGAATAAAATATTGAGGACCTCCAAACAAACATAACTGATGTCCTGTCGTGATTACGTATGTATGCTCATCTTTTAGTAGTTCTATGTTCGAAGGGGGGGCAATTCCATTTTGCTTATACTGATGTGTGAGTTGCTGAACTAATAGTTCCCTTTTTGAAGTTGGAAAATTTGTTGATTCTATTTTTTTCTTAAAGCCTTCTAAATTATTTTCGTATTCAAAAAAAGGTGAAACCTGCTCACTATTATTAACGTAATCTTTTATCAATAACGAAACTTGATTTGATTCTACTAATGAAATGTATTTTGTATCCATGTGTACAAAAATAGATATATTAAGTTCAATTTACTACTTGAATTTATGAAATTTACATATGTCGATTATCTTTTATGTTTATCCGCCACTTTTTCCAAAGAAAGAAAAGTTGGAATTTCTATCCGCAATTTAAATAGCCTTTAAATGGATGTTAACGCTGAACTTAACTTTTATGCCGGCCTATGTTTATATTCATTTTTAGTCTTGTCTTTTTTTACGCACAAGTTATTCTTTTTATAAATTTGTGTTTGTGAGGTCTCTATCGCTCAGTTGCTTCGTTTTTTTGACTAAGTACTAAGTGAAACGTTCTCATTTATACCTTTAAAAAGGAGTAGAAGAGAATAAATATAAAGCTAGTTCGGCTTGAGAACATTTAGCTAGAATAGATAAGAAATTAGACGTAGTCTTTTTATCCTTTTGGGAAATAAACGGATAAATTTACAGCACTTTAGAACAAAAAAAGCGACTTCAAAATATTTTGAAGTCGCTTTTTTTATGTAAATATATGACTGGATTCGCTCTTAACGAATACCATGCATTTTATGAATTAAGAATTTCCCCATTGACATTACAATCAGTCCAGCTCCAATTGGAATGGCTGTAAAGATAAGGAAAAATGTAGCTAAAGAATATTCATCTTGTATGTAATCAATCATTCCTCCTAGCATTCCTGCAATCTTGTTTGCTATAGCTGAAGAAATAAACCAAATACCAAACATTAAACCGAGTAATTTTGGAGGAGATAGTTTACTTACATAAGACAATCCTACAGGAGAAAGTGTTAGTTCTCCAAGTGTATGTAGCAGGTAAGCTAGTATTAACCAAATCATACTCACTGATGTAACTCCGCTTCCAATCCCCATACTTCCGTACGCTAATACTCCAAATCCTAGACCTAGTAATATTAATCCCATTCCAAATTTAACTGGTGCAGATGGATTGTACTTACTTTCCCATACTTTAGAGAATAGAGGCGCAAACATAATTATAAATAACGAATTCAAAATACCAAACCAAGAGGCTGGAACTTCTACTTCGTTTTCTTTGATGCTTTTAACTATGGCTGGTAGTTTTGTATCTACTTTTTCAGCTGTTTCCGGATCTAAATAGATTAATTTTCCTTTTCCATTTACATCTAACACATAAAACTCTTGGTTCACTTCCAGTGGCGTATCTTCTCTTAGAACCGTTGTTATTTCTTTAAGTTCTTCGACTTTCGTTTCTTCATTCATTACCATTTGACTAAAAGTAACTTCGTATGCTTTAGTATTGAAATCTTTTTTAATCATCCAACCTACAATACCCCAAATAACTAAGAAACTAAATGATAATAAAATACCTGAAATAGCATACTTTTTCATTGTAGCTTTATTCAGTAAAATCAATACCCATGTAATTAATGCTAACGGTACTACCGTTATAATTGTATTAATAATTGTAAACCAACTTGCAGCACTTCCTGTAAGAACTCTATCTGTAAAGTCTTTTGCAAAAATAGTCATCGACCCTCCTGCTTGTTCAAATGCCATCCAAAAGAATATCGTAAAGAAGGCTAATATACCGATTACCATTAATCGATCACGTTCTACTTTTTTTGCATCATCAATATTATGTATCTCAACATCTAAATCTTCAACATCATTAACGATGTCTTCAACTTCCTGTTCTAAGTCTTCTTCAACTTTTATTGGCTTGTTCCCTAATTCTCCAAATATATTTCTAGCAAACCAAAACTGTAACATTCCAATAGCCATAAAAACACCAGCCAATCCAAAACCATAACTCCAACCTACTTTCTCACCGATATAACCACAAAGCATAATTCCTAAGAATGCCCCTGCGTTAATACCCATATAAAACAACGTATATCCTGCATCTTTTTTCTCCTCGTTTCCTTTGTAAAGACCTCCAACAATAGATGAAATATTTGGTTTAAACATTCCGTTCCCTACAATAAGTAATCCCAAACCAAGGTAGAACATTGGCTCAGTTTCAAATGCCATAGAGGCATGCCCCATTGTCATTAAGAATGCTCCAATAATAATAGCAAGCTTATATCCTGTAAATTTATCCGCAATTAAACCACCAAACATGGGAGTTAAATAAACTAATCCAGTATATGTTCCGTATAAACCTAAAGCTTCCGCATTTGACCATTCCCAGCCTCCAATTCCGGCAGAACTAACCAAGAATAAAACCAATAAAGCTCTCATTCCATAGTAACTAAATCGTTCCCACATTTCTGTAAAAAACAAAATGAACAATCCTGCTGGATGTCCCATAACCTCCATTTGGTTGTGGAAACTTATTTTTTTTGTATTCATAATTTTTTGTTAATTTTTTTAATCAATTTCCGAAAATACTAATTTTTTGTAAGAAACCAATAATTAAATGATAGTTATATCTCTAAGGAAATTTTATTCCTCTATAATTTCCAACAGCTATTTTAGGAATATTTGCTTCATAATGAGCATTTATAACACGAATAAATTCATTTGCAACCACAGCATATCCTCTTGGATTTGGGTGTATTCCATCTAAAGAGAAAGTTCCTCCAGCAATGTATTCTGCATTTAGATCTATACCATCAAAAGTAAAACCTGCCGACAAATTATCCATAAATGAAAACATATCTACTACAGCATAGCCATATTTAGAAGCGTTTGTTCTAATGATGTTGTTAAGCGCTAGCGTGTGACTTTTGGCTTGAGCGGCTTCGTCAACATCCAATACCTCTCCATTCAAAAATGGATTAGATTGCGAATGTCCAACTCCTGCCGAAATAGAGCTAGAAGCTCCTAACAAAATATAATCTTCGTTCGTTGCCTTACGAACCGTTCCGCTGTAATCTGTAATCCATACATCGGTGTAATTATAATCTGAGGTTAATTTTGAAACTGTAAAAGTGGTAACATAAGGAATTGACGTAATGTTCGGCATTGTAGCACAAACTCCTTGTGCTCCCAAATTGCTAAAAGCTTTGTTTATTGAATCATATTTTTGTTCAAATTCACCTAAGTCAGACAAAGCATTTAAATCTAAACCAACTCCAAAGGCTGTAAAAGGAGTGTTAGAAACTCCTCCATTTACGACATATCCAAGTACATCGTTATTTCCTAGCCAGTTTGTGAAAAACGTAGCGTTACTTTCTTTTACGTGTTCTAAGTAAGCTTTTGCAGTTCCTCCAATTAATGAAGCTTCTGATGTTCCAAAATCCATAAATCGAGCATAAGGATTTCCATCTTGATTAACTAAAATCGTGTGTATTCCTCCTAAAATAACCGGGTTTATAGTTCTGTCTTCACTTGTAAGGTTAACACATTGAACTAATTTTATTCCTGCAACTCCCAAGTTGTTGTATCGGATAGATTTTTCTGCTGTTCCCCACGCACTCCACGTTGCATCCTCTTGATAGCCAGTTGGGTCTGTTGGTTTTATAGGTTTTAGTGCTCCATTTATATATTCCAAATGCATATATCCCGAACCGTTTCCCGTTGTTTTAGGTTGTAAAAACGGGTCCATGTTCGATTGTACTTTAGCCATCTGTGAAGCAATCATAGAAGGATAAGACATCGATTGCCCTTCTTCATAAAGCCCTCCATCTTGATAGCCTTGTGTAAGTGAATTTCCGACAGAGATGTAGTGCTTAAAATTAGCTGTTCCACTTGTTCTTTCTCTTTCTTCAAAAGCTGTTTTTTTACAACTAGCCAAAACAGTAAGTCCAATTGCGGTTATATAGATATAATTTTTCATTCTAGTATTTTATTTTAGGGTAAGTATTATAATTTTACAGTTAAGCTAAAGCTAAAAACGTCAACTCCTCTATTGTATTTCGCAGAAAAGTTAGCATCGTCCAATGAAGCTTCTCTCGAATATTTTTGAGAAAGATAAGAGATGTCAAAGCTTATTTTTTCTGACACTTCCATTCCAAATCCAGCAGTTGGAGCCATGTGTGTAGCGTCTGGTAATTCTGGACTAACAAATCCATCCAATATTGGAGATTGGTCGTGGTATCCGCCAACTCTAAAAGATAGTTTGTTTATTTTGTACTCTACTCCAAATCGGTGAGCATTTACATTCTGCCAATTTTTTACCGTTTTAGAATCTGGTGTATCTTCATTCTTAAAATCAAAAGATAAAGTATCGTAGCTAGACCAATTAGTACGAGCAAAATCATATACAAATGTAATTTCACTTTTGTCGTTAATTATATATTTAAAAGACAGTCCAGCAGTTGCAACGCTAGGAAGTTTCAATCCTCCATCAAACGTTGTCGATTCAGGGAAAGTTCCAGCCAATGAACTAGGTATATCTGTAAATGTAGCCGTACCTCCTTTTAGTTTCAAATTGATACCAGAGCGATAATCAACTCCCAGTCCCAATTCCATTTTGTCATTTTTAATCAACTGAGAAAACGCTCCAACATTAAAACTAAACGCCGAACCTTTTCCTTCTAACCTCGCTTTTCCGTATGGAGTTGTTGCCGTGGTAACAGGTACAGCTTTTTCGTAACTAAAACTTCCTGTCGTGTAAACAGCGCCAGCTCCAACACTAATTTTATCGTTAATCTTGTAAGCTACCGTTGGTTGAAACATGAACGTTTTTAAAGCAATATTTTGAACAATATAGCGTCCCTGCCAATCATCAGCAAAAGAAGAACTTGAACCAAACTGGTTATTCAATCCAAAACCAACATAAAGTTTTTCGTTTATTTGACCTCCATAATACAAGTGTATAGGAGTTGCCATACCAGTAGTTTGATCGATGTTGTCATAAGCATCGGTTTGCAAAGAGATAGATGGAAAAACAAAATTTCCTCCAATATTAAACTGATGCCCTTCAATTTGAGTTAACCCTCCTGGATTAAAGAATGTTGTAGCAGGTCCGTGAGCAAGTCCAGTATATGCACCTCCCATTCCTGTAGCTCTAACCCCTTGTAGATTCAGTTGGAATCCTCCAGCAAATGCGCTTAAACTAGTCAAGGCAAGAACCGAAAATATAATTTTTTTCATAATTCGTGTGTGTTTAGATTTCGAATATAGTCATAATATAAATAATTAAAGCGATTATACGAAACTAATTTACCTTGTTTTAAGTTGTTTGTTCGCCAATTATAATAAAAATCTTTAGGGCGAGACCACTTTTTTATCAAAAAAAAAGTGGTCGGGCTATCCACTATATCTTTTTTGCGAAAAGCAAAAAAGGATACCGTTTCAACTGAGCGATAGCGACTTCACGAACTCTTATAAATTAATAAGAAAAAGTGAGTAATCCCTCTCGCAAAATTTGCAACCTCTTAAAAATAGATTTTATTGTTGTCAACCTAGTCTGGTTATTTGGCTGACGCTCCTAAAACTTTAGAAAATCCTAAAACGATTTATTTTGAGTCGAATTACGAATGAGTACGTAAAACGTTAGATTACTATTTTGTTTAGCAAGTCCACACCAGATAAAAATCATGAAAAATAAAATAAGATAACAGCACGTTCTCGTCGGTGTCGTTTACTTTTCCAACCAGACTACCCTCATCTGCTAAATTGAAATCCAATATAGAAAAATGAGTGTAAATATTTAGAGAACTATCTCCTATGTATTTATACAAAGCCTCTTTAGCGCACCAATAAAGATGCGTTTTTTGAAGTTTGTTTTCAACGCCAAGTTGTTCTATTTCTAATTCATTCATAAACGAGTAAGCACCCTTTTCAATGTTTTTTTTCTCAACTTGTATATCAATCCCAACTTCTTTTTTGTCATTAATAATTACAGCCACAAACCCGTTCGTATGCGAAATTGATACGTAATAAGAATTGCTCAAAACTGGCTTTTGATGCTTGTCGTAAATAATATGAATCGCTTTATTAGCTAGTAGTTCTTGAATCAAAATTCGTGTAGCAAGCCATTCTTTTTTTCTTTTAGAAGTTAAAAATTGGTCAAACTTTATTTTGTCATTTGAATTTAAATCGATTAACAATTCCAACTCTTCAACGGTTTCGCTTATTTTCCAAATTCCAATATTAGATTCTTTATTTATCGTTTTATAAAGTGGCATTAACTCAATGTTTTTTTACAAGATAGGGTTTATATCGTTTTCTTCGCTTTAAAATGCTTAGTTTTGTTCTTAAATTAATGTTAGAAATGAATAAAATTATTTTTTTATCTTTAGTAATCGGCTTATTTTCCTGTAAAAACGAAGAGCCTTTTCCAAAACCTAAAAGTTTTTTGAGAGTCGATTTGCCCGATCATTCTTATCAAGAATATAGCGACGATTGTAATTTTAAATTCGAAATTTCTGATTTGGCAAAAGTGATTAATAAACCAAATTCACCATCGTCTCAGTGTTTTAAAAATATTATTTACCCCAAATACAATGCGTCTATCTATTGTACTTACGTAGCGTTAGATTCTAATTTGTTTTCCTACACCGAATATTCTCGAAAACTAGCTTACGAACATACAATTAAAGCAAACGGAATAGAAGAAACTCAATATTCAAATAAAGAAAAAAATGTTTATGGTACTAGCTTCAATATAAGGGGAGACGTAGCGTGTAATTATTTATTTTACCTAACAGATAGTTCTTCTAACTATTTTGCAGGCTCTTTATATTTTGAAAATGTACCGAATTACGATTCTTTACAACCCGTTTTAGAATACATTGTCGAAGATGTAGAACATTTGATTAATACTTTTGAATGGAAATAAATGGCTCTTCTGAGTTTAGTATAAGTTGTTCTAATTTTTGAGTAAACGATAGCTTTATACTCTTTTTATTTTTTTGTAAAATGTACAACGTATTATGTACAATGTTTTTTACGAATAGTAAATAGACTCATGTCAAAACTTGTAAAACCATAAAAAAAGCGAAATCAATATTTTGATTTCGCTTTTTTTGTTTGATGTTTTTAGCCTTTTAGACCATTGATGGCTCAGGTATTGTAATTTCTTCCTTCATCATCTCCCATATTTTATAACCTCCTGCAATACTTGCAGTACTTGCAAAATCATTGTGTTTTAGAATTAGTCTAGCAACATAACCTCTAAGCCCTTTTTGACAATAAATAATTACTTTTTTGTTCTTGTCTAGTTTTTCTAAATTTTTTCGCAAAACAGGTAGTGGTATGTTTATCGCATTTGGAATATGTCCTTCATTATATTCATCTTCGTTTCTAACATCAAGTAAAATAAAATCTTCTTTAGTTTCTTCTTTGAATTCTTTAAACTCAGCAGTGCTAATTTGACTACATTTATCTTCGTTTATGTTTTCGGCAACAAATCCAGCAACAACTAATGGATCTTTTGCAGGAGAAAATGGAGGAGCATAAGCTAAATCTAATTGTGCTAAATCTGTAATTTTTAATTTAGCATAAATTGCCGTACTTAATACATCGACTCTTTTATCAACTCCGACTTCTCCAAAGAATTCTCCTCCAAGAATAACTTTGGTTGTTGGGTCATAATAAATTTCTGAAATTAAATCCGTTTTACCAGGGTAATAACCAGGAGTAGCTCCTGCCATAGAAACAACTGTTTTGTAATCTATACCTAGTTTGTTTAAAGCTGTTGCGTTTAATCCTGTTCTAGCCATTGTGTAACCAAAAACTTTAATAATCGCAGTTTTATATGCTCCTTTCACTTTTATATTTCTTCCTACAGCATTGGCACCTGCAGCTCTACCTCCTTTGTTGGAATGTGTTCCCAATGGAAAGTAATCATGCTCTCCTGTTTGAAGATTTTTTATAGAAACGTTATCTCCTGCAGCATACACATCTTTAATCGAAGTTTCCATGTTTTCGTTCACAATCAAGGCTCCGTTTCCAATGTGTTTCGCTCCTTGGCTTGTCAATAATTCGGTGTTGGGACGTATTCCAATGCTTAAGATAACAAAGTCAGTATCAATATCGTGATTACCTACATGTACGCTTTTAATTTTATTATTTTCTGTAGCAAATCGATGTACAAAATTTCCTGTAATTACTTTTATTCCTTTATTTTCTAATTCTGATTGAGCAAAGAAACCAAATTTAGCATCCCACATTGGAAGTATAGAATTAGCGCCTTCGATTAATGTTACATTTTTACCTGCTTCAATTAAATTTTCGGCAACTTCAACACCGATTAAGCCAGCTCCAACTACAGTAATGTTTTTAGATTCAGAAGCCATTGCTTCTTTCATTATTTTGTCAAAATCTCCCATTGTTCTACAAGTTGACCAATTCGTTGAGTCTGCAACACCTTCTATTGGAGGTACAATCGAACGAGCTCCTGTAGCAAATATTAGTTTGTCATATTGGTAATTGCCTTTTGTGGTAATTACATTTTTGCTTTCTGTTTCAATTTGAATCACTTCTTCCTCCAATCGAACATCTATATTAAAACGTTCTCGCATTAAACTTGGTTCAACAACAATTAAATCTGCTCTACTTTCAATTACACCAGATAAAGCGTAAGGCATTCCGCAAGTGGCATAACTAATATTCGCTCCTTTTTCAAAAAGAATTATTTCTGCACTTTCATTTTCTCTTCTTGCTTTTGCTGCTGCTGATGGTCCTGCTGATAAACCTCCTATAACTATTATTTTTTCCATTTCTGTTATTTTAATTTTTGATAGCGCAAATGTACAAATGATTATTTGTTCCTAAAGTAACATTTGTTGAATTAGAAATTTACAATGTGAATTCATAATTGTAACAACTGTTGCAGTGTACTTAATCTACTTTTGTTAACCGCTAATTACATTGAGATTTTTTTAGTAGAGTATGAAGGTCTATTTGTTTGGCTATGCAATATTTGTATTTATTATTAGTTTTACATAAATTGAGAATAAATATTCACTTTGTGAATATTGTAAATAGCAAAAAAACAAAATTATGGCAAAAATTCTTTGGGCAGACGACGAGATTGATTTATTGAAACCTCATGTACTTTTTTTAGAAGCAAAAGGGCATCAAGTAACTACAGTTTGTAGTGGGAATGAAGCAATAGACGAAACAGACGAGCATAATTTTGATATCGTATTTTTAGATGAAAACATGCCAGGACTTACGGGATTAGATACTTTGGAAGAAATAAAGCAAAGACATCCTAGTATTCCGATTGTAATGATTACAAAAAGCGAAGAAGAATCGATAATGGAGGGAGCAATCGGTGGTCGAATCTCTGATTATTTGATTAAACCTGTCAATCCAAATCAAATATTATTATCAGTAAAGAAAATACTAGAAGGTAAAAGATTGGTAAGCGAAAAAACGACGTCAAGTTACCAACAAGAATTTCGTCAAATTTCTATGGATTTGCAAGACCGATTGGACGAGGAGGATTGGAAAGAACTTTATCGAAAAATTGTTTATTGGGATTTGAAATTAGCAGAAAGTAACGACAGTAGCATGAAGGAAATTCTTGCGATGCAGAAAAAAGAAGCGAATGACTTGTTTTCTCGTTTTGTCGAAAAAAACTATCTAAACTGGGCAAATGGAATTGATACGCCACTGATGTCACATGATTTATTAAAGAAAGAAGTTTTTCCAAACATTGGAAAGAAACCAACTTTCATGGTCTTAATCGATAATTTAAGGTATGATCAATGGCAAATATTAAGGCCTTTATTAAGGGAGTTTTTTACTATTGAAAAAGACGAATTATATTACGGAATATTGCCAACAGCAACACAATACGCTAGAAATTCGATATTTGCGGGGTTAATGCCTTCTGATATCGCAAAGAAACATCCTCAATATTGGAAAAACGATGAAGATGAAGGAGGTAAGAATTTGTTTGAAAAAGAATTGTTAGGCGAAAATTTTATAAGAAATAGAAAAGAAGTTAAATACTCTTATAATAAAATAACAAACCTAAAAGCAGGTAAAAAATTAGTCGATAATTTCTCGAATTTAATGCAATTTGAATTTAATGCAATTGTTTACAATTTTGTAGATATGCTTTCGCATGCACGTACGGATATGGAAGTGATTAGAGAATTAGCCGACGATGAAGAAGCGTACCGTTCTTTGACGTTGAGTTGGTTTAAGCATTCTCCATTGTTCGATTTGTTTAAACTCATCGCCAAAAACAATTGTGACGTAATTATAACGACTGACCACGGGACAGTAAAAGTGGATGAACCAAGCAAGGTAATTGGGGATAGAAATACAAACACGAATCTAAGGTATAAACAAGGAAAAAATTTGACTTACGAAAAGAAAGATGTTTTTGAAGTTCGTAATCCAGATGAAGCTTTTCTTCCAAAACAAAATGTAAGTTCTTCTTTTATTTTTGCTAAGGATTCTAAGTTTTTTGTTTACCCAAATAACTATAATCATTTTCTGAAATATTATAAAAACACTTTCCAGCACGGAGGGATAAGCCTAGAAGAGGTCTTAATTCCTATTGTGCACTTGAAAAGTAAATGAGTTGAACAGCGTATCAAAACAAACCAACCTATAAGAATGACTTATCAATCTACACTAGACTTTCTTTACTCCCAGTTACCACAATATCAAAAAATAGGAGGGAAGGCATACAAAGCTTCATTGGCTAATATCGAAGCCTTGTGCAAAGTGTTGGGAAATCCAGAACGAAAAATAAAAACGATTCATATAGCAGGAACTAATGGGAAAGGTTCTACAAGTAGCTTGTTGGCTTCAGTTTTGACAGAAAGTGGTTATAAAGTTGGTTTGT
>WFNC01000596.1 GCA_015488785.1 Flavobacteriales bacterium
ATATTTTACTGTTCTCCTGTATACTCATGGAATTTTCCAAAATCACCATTCGAGCTCTGATGATATATAGGTCCTAATAAATTAGTCCTTCCAACTTCTCTTCTTGCATTTCCTGATGTGCCTCCATTAACTCCGTAGTTATGCCTGTCAGATTTTGCACCTCCAAAATGATCAATCAATTGTTGCTCTCTCCTTTTAATAGATAAATAATTTGTTGTAAATTCATCAACCGTAGCATTACCATACCCTTCTTTAGTTTTATGATGACCTGGACCATTTCTTATATCTACAGCATTTTGAGCGTCTTGATATGTTGGCTTTTCTCCAAAATACTTTCCTTTAGTTCTGCCTGAATATGTAATAACCTCACCATTAATTACCTTTTGTCTTGTATATGTAGTATAAAAAGTTTTTCCTTTTTCTTTAGTATCAGTATCAGTACTAGGGAAGGGAAGGGGTGCAAAATCAGGTTTCACATCTCCATCAGGTTGCTCTTTAGGAATGCGTAAATCTTGAAGTAAAGCATCTACTGCAACTTGAGCTTCTTCGGCAACATCTATTACTATAGATGGCGGAGGCACAAGAGGTACAACAAAAATATTTGTTTGGTCAGCAACAGCAGGAATGTGATGATAATTGTTAAATGCAGCTGCAGCTATATTCTTTGATATTTCATGTATTGCAACAACTGTAACAGTTGTTACTATAGTTGCTGCTAATGCTTCAAATATAGGCCACACAAGACACATAGGACAATCTCCTTTTACATCATTAAAGCGAATAGGATTATTATCCATTGCTATATAAGGAGATTGTGAAGGTAATTTATTTGCTAAAGGGTCAACACTTAACCATCTACCTAATCGAGGGTCATGTTGTCTATAAAAAGTAGTATAAGAATTCCCTCCCCCTTTTATTTCGTCATCTTTTTCAGAACCCTGATATCCGAAGGTGTAATTTTCTCCCCCATTTCTCCCAGGCATCAACATCCCAAATGGATAATAATCTGAGTAAGTTACAATGTTAGGACTAAAGTAATCTCCCGCACTTATTTTGTCGTATCCAGCAGTTCCAAAGGCATCAGAATCTTCCAACAATTTCTCATCAGTTATCACTGCTCTTACATTTCCGAGATGGTCGGTTAACTCGTAAGTTTTATAACTAATTGGTCTAAAGTATTTGTTTATAGATTCTCCGTATATTTTATAAACTTGTGTTGGTAAACTACCACTCCAAGTATATCCTAATCGTTCTGCGGGGGTACTGTTTGTATTTGCTAGATAAGAAAAACTAGAGTCAACAAGCCCAGTAGAATAATTGTGTAAATTTTCTACAGTGGTATTTAAATTAGGTATGTAAAGTTGTCCGTTCAATCCTCTTTTTATTTCTCCCAGTAAATATACTAAATTTATATTATTTATATCCACTCTTTGCAAATCAATAGCATCCATTCTCCAAGTTTTTTTGCTTTTGGTAGAGCCTTCAGTATTATAAGCACTAAGGTTAGAATAGAAAATGGCTTCACTATTGCTATCGTATTCTAGTCCAGATACAGGACCATAACTTCCTCCTTCTACTTCTTTTTGAACATACGAAACCGAAGATACTTTGTTTGGAGCTAACTCTATTTCATAGATGTAAGCATTTTTTATATCAAATGCTCCAATGTTTTTTTGATGGCTAAACCAAATCAATTTTTCACCATTTGGAGAAATTTGTATTTCTCCTGTTTTAGCATCTCCACAATGATCTATACCCAGTAGTACGTGTTCTATTGGGGCTATACCTTCGCCTAGTTCTATGGCTACAACTTCTGTTAAGTTTACTTCATTGTCAACTATTGGTTGAGAACGAGTTGTGTAAACAATTGTTTTATTGTTTATATGATCTTCATATCCTGTATAATGCCATCCATACTGAACATCAGGAGTTTAGTAACCACGTCATCAATGCTTTCTTCGTTGGAAGTTCTGTCTTTTGAACGGTATCTGTTATTGTAATGTAGTATTTGAAGGGTGAAACTGTAGCCTTTTTTGAATTATTTTTTGTTTTTACGTTTTCTTTTTTCCATTAATATAGTAATATCACTTTTGAAATAGAAATAAGATATTGTAGTTACTCCTATAATTGAAGAGAAATGTTCCCATTTAAAATCTCTTTCTTTTGTAAAAATTAGAAAGATATACCAAAGCATAATTAGATTTATAGGAATTAAAAAGCTATAAATTAATATCCGTTTAAGGCTTTTTAAAAAAGTCCATTCTTTTTGTTTCCAAAATAATTCTTCTTTCTTGTTTTTTCTGATTATTCTAGCTTCTTCAGGGGTTTCATTGTTAAGAGCTGAGTTTATATTTGTTAAAAATATTTTGAAAAGTTTTTTATCCTTTTTTTTAGAAAAACTTTTCAAAAATGAATAATTTGTAATGTAAATTGCTTCCTCTGTTCTACAAAGCATCATTAAGCACTCTGTATTATGAAAGTTATTTCTTTGTATAAGAGCCTCGCTATTGTTCATTTTTTTTATTTCTCCATTTAGTTCTTTAGCTGTGACTTTACAAGCTGTTTTAAAGGCTAAACTACTTGCTGAAATTTTAAAAGCCTTATAAGTTAAATTTCTATTTTTTAATAGATATAAATACAGGGAAAGCAAAATCAAAAAAACAAAGGTAATTAAAAAGGAGTATTTATTGAATGTCGAAATTTTATTGAAATGAAACGTCAAATAATTATCAAGAAAAACAAAAGAGAGCGCAAAAAGAATAATAGGAAATTTAAAAAAAAGGATCCAGTTTATAAAAGTTAATTTTATTCTTTTCTTTATTGGCATTTATGTAGATGGAGGTATTTTATTCCTAATTTTCAATCGCTCTATTCAAATACTCAATAGATACAATTTTTCCATTTTTAGCATTCAGAATATAGTTATATTTTTGATGAAGGGTGTTCGTTGTTTTCATTTTTAATAAATAACCCTCAGCTACTTTTTCTAATAAGACGATTTCATTATTTAATTTTTGAATAGAGTCAGCTATTAGTACTTGCTGAATAAAATCTTTTTTAGTTACAGCTAAAGTATCGTATTGGCTATTGTAAACAATTACATCATTCGCGATGAAATTTGCGGTTGAATTAACATTATTGTTTTGCCATTCCTCCGAAAATTGAGTTACAGTTTCCTCGTCGGTTAGTGTATTGGTTAAATTCCCAAAGAACATATAAGCAACAATAATTCCTACAACAATTCCCGAGAAGTCAGCCATTAACCCTGCTTTAATAGCGTATCTCGTATTTGTCACTTTCACAGCTCCAAAATAAACAGCTATAATATAAAAAGTAGTATCAGTAGCTCCTTGAAGTGTCGAAGTTAACTTTCCTACAAAACTATCTACTCCATAATGTTCGAAAGATTCGAGCATTAATCCTCTAGCTCCCGATCCACTTAAAGGTTTCATAAATGCCGTAGGTAAACCTTTTACAAATTCTACATTATCAAAAAAGAGACTAAAAACAGTTTCTATTCCTCCTATAAAAATATCCATAGCGCCAGAAGCTCTAAAAACGCCAATCGAAACTAATATAGCAACTAAGAAAGGAATTATTTTTACTGCAATACTAAAACCTTCTTTAGCTCCTTCAATAAAAGCGTCATATACATTTACTTTCTTTCTAACAGCCATTAATATAAATGAAATAATAATGGAGAATAGTATGACATTACTAATTAAAGCGGATTGGTCTTTTAACTGTTCGGGTGTTAAATTGTTAAAGTAAAAAATCATACCAACAATCAAGGCGGTTAATCCTCCTAAGTAGGCTAAAATAACTTTGTTAAATAAGTTTATTTTTTGATAAATAGCAACGGTAATTAAACCAATAAGAGAAGCGAAAAAAGTAGAAATTAGAATCGGAATAAAAACATCAGATGGATTCTCAGCTCCAAATTGATTTCTGTAATTCATCACCGTTATAGGAATTAGGGTTAACCCCGAAGTGTTTAAAACCAAAAACATGATTTGAGCATTGGAAGCTGTATCTTTCTTTGTATTTAATTTTTGCAATTCCTCCATTGCTTTTAGTCCCATTGGAGTTGCTGCATTGTCTAGTCCCAACATGTTCGCAGAGAAATTCATAAGCATCGCACCTCTAGCAGGATGATTTTCGGGAACTTCTGGAAACAGTTTGCTAAAAAAAGGACCTACTAACTTACTCATTATCTGAATTGCTCCCCCTTGTTGACCAATATTCATAATTCCCAACCAAAGACAAAGCACTCCTGTAAGTCCAATAGAAATGTCAAATGAAGTTGAAGCCAAGTCAAACGTACTGTTTACAATCGCTGAAAACACATCTAAATCTCCTCCAATTGTTCTTATAATTGCAACTATAAAGGCAATTAAAAAGAAAGCAATCCAAATGTAGTTTAAAACCATCTTTAACTTATTGTTCGCTTACAAAAATTATTGATTAGTTGTACACCTTGAATTCCACTTGTTTCTGGGTGGAATTGCACTCCAAATATTGGTAACATTTGATGTTGCATCGCTTCGTTCTCACATTTCGGTGACTTCGCTAACAATATAAAATCATTTGGAAGATTGATTGCTTCGATATGATCTTCATTCATTATCATTGGAGTAGGAATAGCGTTAAAAAGAATCGAAGAATTTAGTATTTCGATTTCAGCGTCATTTCTATCTTCTGTCGATTTATAAATTTTTTCACCAAAAATAGCTCCGATAATTTGATGACCGAAACAAATACCTAAAACGGGGTTTTCAAAAGTTTTTAAGAATGAGAAATAGGCTAGAAAAGGATTATTTTCTGAGACTAAAATAGGTGAACCACTAATAATGACACCCGGATATTTTTCTACTTCAATGTCGTTTAACAATGTAAAAGGTAAAGTTTCAAAAGTAAAGTTTAATTGAGTTAGGACTTCTTCTATAGCCTTTACCTTTTCACTTCCACAATCTACTATTAGAATCTCTTTTTTCATTGGTGTTTTTTCTTTTTTCTTTAAAATTTTGGAAAGTCAATGTCAAATTCTATCAATTAAAAAGAATTTGAGTACAATGATTTTATTTTATCAATTCATTTTTTGCCTCAATCATTTTAATGCAAGCTAATGCGCAATCAATTCCTTTATTACCATATTTTCCTCCAGAACGATCAATTGCTTGTTGCATTG
>WFNC01000597.1 GCA_015488785.1 Flavobacteriales bacterium
ACTACAAAACAGGGGAAAACGACATCAATATTTGGTAGTTTTTCTTCAAAAGTCAAAAATGAATTTAGGGGTGGGGAATGTCGGTAATTTTGAAGTTAAATTCAATTCCAACCCAATTATAAAATACTGATTAGCAGTAAAGTATCCCTGCTGAGTAGTAACAATTATTTATGAAAATCACTCTATTTTTTTATCTAATCCATTAAAAAAAATCAAAAAACATTGTACATAATACATTGTGCAAAAAAAACAATTAAAGTTTAATTTTAAACAACTCCATTGTAATACCCCTTGCAAAATTCCGCATAATCTTATTTCAGTCTTAAAGCGAAGCGGTCTCTCTGTCTTTAAGTCTTAAAATCTTCTCTTCAACTTTAAAAAACCAACCACACCAATTAAAATAAAAGCAACCGAAATAATTTCTGCTTGAGTAACTGCCCAACCGCTGATGTTGTAAACTTCATTTACCCTTATTTTTTCGATGAAAAATCGTTCAACACCATTAAAAACTAAATAAATAAAAAACAATTGTCCTGCAATTTTTAATCTCGTTCTTAACATCCATAAAATCACAAAAAAGAGAATAGAAACCATTGTTTCGTACAAGGGAGTCGGATAAACAGGGTTTAGTAATTGATAGCAATAGTCGTCGTAAATACAATCAGTAATTCGTACCCCTTCTCCCAAAACATTGTTGGGGTAGTTAGAACTCCACAACCAATCTGGAATCCAACTTGGAGCGGTATTTTTGTTTACAATTCCCCAATCGCCATCACCACTAACATGACATCCCAATCGTCCAACACCATAAGCAAGCATAAGCGCAGGAGCTACGGCATCCATAAAATAGAGCACGGGCATTTTATACCATTTCAAATAATAAAAAGAAACAAAAAAAGCTAGAATTAACCCTCCATAAATCGTTAAACCGCTAAAAGGATCTTCCAAAAATTCTGACAACGAAATAGGATTTTCTAACCAAGCAAATAACTTAGCACCCAAAAAACCAAAAACAATAGCAATTATCAAAATAACGCTAACGTGTTCTTGCGGAGAAGGTTTATTTTCTTGAACAGGCAACAAACCTAGACTTGTCATTCGCTTTATTTCTAACGAAAAAACATATTTAGCCACCAAAAAAGCTAACGCTACAAAAAAACCGAAAGAATTAAAATGCCTTAAAAACTCAATTTCAAAACCAAAAGTACTAAACCAAAAATGATATAATGTTGGGTACATATTTTCCTACTTAGCACCTTCCCATTGCTTAATTTTAAGCCCTACGTTCAATACGTTCTCAAGTTCTTTTACACGCATACCGTGGGTAACATCTATTTTATAAGCTCCACTCAACGGGAACTTACGGTGGTTGATGAGTTTTGCTGTTGTCGTAATTATAGTTCCAGAATTATTCCCTGTCCAATTTCCATATTTATCGGCAAGGGTTATTTCCAAGGTATCTCGTCTTGTCTTTCCATTTGGAAAAGTCAAATCTGAAAACAAATAAACATTACTCCACCTATAATTCACGTCGTTTCTAAGTGTCAAAAAAACATCAAAATATGCTACCGTATCTTTTATAGTAAAATCAAAAGATATTGGTTCTTTTTCGTTCCAAACGTTTCCTTCTATTTTTTTACTCTGATTTTCGATTACGCCTTTTTCACTACAAGCCCCAAAAGCCAAGCTTAAGAAGATAAAATAACCGAAAAAACTAGTCCTTTTTTTGAGCAGGTTTATTTCCATCTTGCTTAGGTTTAGGTTTGTTAGTTTGATTTGTTTTATTATTTGGATTCGTGTTTTTGTTTTGCTTATTACGGTTTTTGTTCCGATTGTTATTGTTTCTTCTTTTATTGTTGTTTTTAGGCGTTCCTCCCTCCTTTTTTTCTCCTTGTTGCTGACTTTGTTTGTTATTCGGGTTGTTTTTATTTGCCTTATCGTTATTATTATTGTTGTTTCTTTTATTATTCGCGTTATTATTACGATTGGTATTCGGCTTACGCTTTCTATTGTTATTATTACGATTATTGCGCTTACCTTTTTTAAACTTACTGTCAAAACGGGTCAAATCATCTTGTCCTACTACGTTTTCGTAAGCTGGTTCTATTTCTACAACCTCTACAACAACAAAGTTCTTTAAATTCTTAGGAATAGTTCCTTCTTTGTTGAGTTCTAATACTTCAAAAACTTTCTCAATTTCTAAGGGCACAATTTCATTTTGACCTTTCTCTTTTTTCACTAAATACCACATTGTACGTCTAAAAACATCTGTTTTTATGTGTACAGCATCGCCTTCTTTTGTTTTTAAAACCTTACGGTTATTTGGAAACATTTTAAGCGCATCAGCATATTGATCCAATTCAAAGTTTAGACAACATTTAAGTTTACCACATTGACCTGCTAGTTTTTCAGGGTTTAAAGCTAACTGTTGGTAACGCGCAGCACTTGTCGAAACAGATCTAAAATCGGTCATCCAAGTCGAACAGCATAATTCTCTACCACAAGAACCAATTCCTCCCAATCTTCCAGCTTCTTGTCTCGAGCCAATTTGTTTCATTTCAACCCTCACTTTGAAACGATCTGCCAGCACTCTTATCAATTCTCTAAAATCTACACGTTGATCTGCGGTATAATAAAACGAAGCTTTTTTACCATCTGCTTGATATTCTACATCGCTAATTTTCATTTTAAGCCCCAATTTTATAGCGGACTCTCTTGCAGCGTGCATGGTTTCGTACTCTTTACCTCTAGACTCCTTCCATTTTGCTAACTCCTCTTCTGTCGATTTTCTACTAATTCTTTTTAAGTCCCGAGGTTTGGTATTGTCTTTTTTACGTTTCATTTGGTGTTTAACCAATTCCCCCGTCATCATTACAATTCCTAAATCAAAACCAGGAC
>WFNC01000598.1 GCA_015488785.1 Flavobacteriales bacterium
AATTTATTTAGGAGCTTAACTTCAATACTTTGTTTATTTTTATAAAATAAAAGGATTATTTTTTGACATTACTTCTCTATGTTAATTATTTTAGAGTTGCAAATTTAGAAGATGTCGGTTGTTTTTATTTAGCTATTCTAGTGATTTACAGAATGTAAACTTCTTACCGAAAAGTTATTATCTAAATATTTCAAAAAAATATTCAAGCAAATTATTTATTTGGCATTAAACCCCACACTGAATGTGTAGGATTGTTGTGCTAGTTTTTTTTACTTTTAAAAGAGATGAACTAATTGCTGTAAGCTTTGATAGTTAATTTATTGATGAAAAATTTAAAGTATAAAAGCAATCAAAATTGTTTGTTTCGTGAGTATTACATATTCCTCCTATATTGCCCTCCAACTTCAAATAAAGCATTTGTAATATCTCCTAAAGAGGAATATTTAGTCGCTTCCATTAGCTCTGCAAAAATATTTTTGTTCTGTATTGCAGCTTCTTGAATGGTAGAAATTTGAGCTTCCATTTCATTTTCAAAAGTCTTATGCAAATTCTTCAACATCGAAATTTGATATTGCTTTTCTTCTTCTGTGGCTCTTACCACTTCTTTTGGAAGTACAGTTGGAGATCCTTTAGAACTTAGGAATGTATTAACACCTATAATTGGAAATTCTCCTGTATGTTTTAAGGTTTCATAATACAAGCTTTCTTCTTGTATTTTACTTCGTTGATACATCGTTTCCATCGCTCCAAGAACACCTCCTCGTTCAGTAATTCGATCAAACTCTAATAGAATAGCTTCTTCTACTAAGTCGGTCAATTCTTCTATTATAAAAGCTCCCTGTATTGGATTTTCATTTTTTGTTAATCCTAATTCCTTATTAATAATCAATTGAATGGCCATTGCTCTTCTTACCGATTCTTCGGTTGGAGTGGTAATCGCTTCGTCATAAGCATTGGTATGTAGCGAATTACAATTGTCATAAATAGCATACAAAGCTTGTAAAGAAGTTCTAATGTCGTTGAAATCAATTTCCTGAGCATGTAAAGAACGTCCGCTTGTTTGAATGTGGTATTTAAGCATTTGAGCTCTTGGACTTGCTCCGTATTTATGTTTCATTGCCTTCGCCCATATTTTACGAGCCACACGACCAATTACGGCATATTCTGGGTCAATCCCGTTCGAGAAAAAGAACGATAAATTAGGTCCAAATTTGTTAATGTCCATTCCTCTACTCAAATAGTATTCTACGTAAGTAAATCCATTCGCAAGTGTAAGTGCTAATTGTGTAATAGGATTTGCCCCAGCTTCTGCAATGTGATATCCAGAAATAGATACCGAATAAAAATTTCGAACGCCATTATCAATAAAAAATTCTTGTACATCACCCATCAAACGAAGTGCAAATTCAGTAGAAAAAATACACGTATTCTGAGCTTGATCTTCTTTCAAAATATCAGCTTGAACTGTACCTCTTACCTTAGTCAAGGTTTCTACTTTTATTTTATTGTAAATTTCTTGAGGCAAAACTTTATCTCCAGTAATACCTAATAATAGTAAACCAAGTCCGTCATTACCTTCTGGTAAATTCCCTTGATATTTTGGTCTTTCTGTTCCTTTTTCTTTATAAAAAGCGACAATTTTTGCTTCAACTTCTTTTTCTAATCCATTTTCTTTAATGTACTTCTCGCAATTTTGATCTATTGCTGCATTCATAAAGAAACCTAAAAGCATCGGAGCAGGTCCGTTTATTGTCATCGAAACAGATGTCATTGGATGCGATAAATCAAAACCTGAATACAATTTCTTAGCATCGTCCAAACAACAAATGGAAACGCCTGAATTCCCTATTTTTCCATAAATATCAGGTCTTTCATCAGGATTGTTTCCGTATAATGTTACCGAATCAAAAGCTGTAGAAAGTCTTTTCGCTGGCATTCCTAAACTAACATAATGAAATCGTTTATTTGTTCTTTCTGGTCCTCCTTCTCCTGCAAACATTCTAGTTGGATCTTCTCCTTCTCTTTTAAATGGAAATAATCCTGCTGTATATGGAAATTCTCCTGGAACATTTTCTTGTAAGTCCCATTTCAATAAATCTCCCCAAGCGGTATATTTTGGCAAAGAAATTTTCGGAATTTGTAAGTGAGAAAGTGATTCAGAATGTGTTTGAATAGACAATTCTTTAGCTCTAACTTTAAATTTAAAAACAGGATCTTTATATTTTTTAACCTTAGCTTTCCAAGAAATAATTGTTTCCCAATTGTGAGGATTCAAATCCATTTTTAAGCGGTCAAATTCTTTCAAAAGTAAATCGACTAAAATTTTATTTTCCTCTTTAACTTCTGTTTCAATTACAAGTCCCGATTTATCGAGTAGGGGAGTGGTTTCAATTA
This sequence comes from Flavobacteriales bacterium, assembly GCA_015488785.1. Classification (GTDB taxonomy): domain Bacteria; phylum Bacteroidota; class Bacteroidia; order Flavobacteriales_D; family Parvicellaceae; genus S010-51. The sequence goes on from WFNC01000598.1 coordinate 2,395, forward strand.
CTGTTTCTATCGTTTTATATATTCCAAACAATTTTTGAGCAACTTCCGATTGCGTTCGTGCATTTTTGTCATAAGCTCTATTACTTTCCGATATTTCAGACAAATAACGAGTCCTAGCTGGAGGGATTACAAAAATCTTCTCCGACATTTCTTTTGTAATTTCAAATTCTGAATTTAAATCGCCTTCCGTTTTGGCTACAATTTTATCCATTATCGCTTTGTAGAGCGTATTCATTCCTGGGTCATTAAATTGCGATGCGATTGTTCCATATACAGGCAAATCATCTTGATTTACATCCCACAAATTATGGTTTCGCATATATTGTTTCTTCACATCTCTCAAAGCATCTAAAGAACCTCTTTTGTCAAATTTGTTGATAGCAACCAAATCGGCAAAATCAAGCATATCGATCTTCTCCAATTGAGTTGCTGCACCAAATTCAGGAGTCATTACATACAAACTAACATCCGAATGATCCATTATTTCAGTATCGGATTGTCCAATTCCTGAAGTTTCCAATATAATCAAATCATAATTAGCCGCTTTCAAAATTAATAATGCTTCCGACACATGCTTACTCAACGCTAAATTACTCTGTCTTGTAGCCAACGAACGCATGTAAACTCGCTCATTATCAATTGCATTCATTCTTATTCTATCCCCCAACAAAGCTCCTCCAGTTTTTCTTTTAGAAGGATCAACCGAAACAATTGCAATGTTTTTAGTTGGGAAATCGACCAAAAACCGACGGACTAATTCATCTACCAAAGATGATTTTCCAGAACCTCCTGTTCCTGTTATTCCCAAAATTGGAGTCTTGTTTTTTGAAGCCATTTTATGAATGCTTTCCAACATTTCTTTATTCTCTTCCGGAAAGTTTTCTGCCGCCGAAATCAAGCGAGCCAAAGAATAAGCATCTTTCAACTCCACTTTCTCCAATTCATTCGTAATCGAATCACCTACTGGAAAATCGGCGCGCTCAACCAAATCGTTTATCATTCCTTGCAATCCCATTTCACGACCATCATCAGGGTGATAAATTCTCGTAATTCCGTATTCCTGTAATTCTTTTATTTCTGACGGTAAAATAGTACCACCACCACCAGCAAATATTTTTATATGTTTACCACCTTTTTCTTTTAGTAAATCATACATGAATTTTAAATATTCCGTATGTCCACCTTGGTAAGAAGTCAAGGCAATCGCCTGCACATCTTCTTGTATCGCACAATTCACAACCTCTTCAACACTCCTGTCATGCCCCAAGTGAATCACTTCGCAACCAGTCGTCTGAATAATTCTTCGCATTATATTTATTGCTGCATCATGCCCATCAAATAGCGAAGCCGCCGTAACAATTCTTACTTTATTCTTCGGTTTGTAAGGTGTAATATTTTCCATTATATATATCGTATTAATCTTCTCTTATTTAAAATAAGAAGTAGAGCCATTTTAGACTTGCGAATATACTGAAATTTTAGGCTATTTGCAAAGGTATATCTAAAGCAATTTACTTTGTGGAAGTTTTCAATACTTTATTTATTTCAAGACTTAAACGTAAAATATTGTTGTATCTCATAACTACAAAATTTCACAACCATAGTTTCGATAAAAAAAAGTTTAACAATAACGCTATTTGTTTTGAGTAAATTTAAAAGCGCTACATTATAGATTGTTATTTGGGCGTTCGAGCGGGCTATCCGCACTCGCTTTTTTTGTTCCGCAAAAAAAGCGGAACAAAAAAGAGCTCAAACAATTGCTACTATCCCTAACGCAGGGAGGTGTGATACCAGTTAGGTATTGTACTCCTTTACAGGTTTTGAAAGGAGCTGTGCCAGATAAACATTTGTTTCAGGAACAAAAAATGGAAGCACAACGATTGAGAATTGAAGAGAATAGAAAGTTTGTTGATTGTCCTATTTATTTTTAGGATTTATTTTGTGTCAAGTAAAATCAAATTTACTGAGGTTAAATGTTTATAGTAC
>WFNC01000599.1 GCA_015488785.1 Flavobacteriales bacterium
ATGAAACTAAATACTAAAAGTTCAAAAAACTTTAGCTTTGATGTTATGTTAAGAAATCTTTATTTATTTAAAAGTAAAATATACTTTATGCCAGGTATTGGAATAAGTAAAGATAATTATCATTTTAAGAATAAAAACATCTCAATTTCTGCGGGAAGTGACTCCGTCATTTTCTTAAGCAATCGTTTAATCACTTTTTATAAGTATAAATTGACAGCTACTTACATCCAAGTTCCCTTCTTGCTAGGCTTGAAATTTGGAGCGCTAAAAAAACCTATCAATATTCAAGTTGGATTATTGGGAGGACTGAACATAGCGACTGTTACAAAAGAAAAATATTTTATGATACAAACAAAGTTTAAGAATAAGATAATCGATAGCTACCACATAAACCGATACAAATTGGACGCTCTTGCTCGCTTATACTTTGGTAAAATAGGTGTTTTTGGAAAATATTCTTTTACCACATTGTTTGATAAAGACAAAGCTCCTGAAGTTTACCCGTTTACATTAGGAGTCACATTCAGTAATATATAGTAATAAAAAGCACCCCGTTATTTCAATGTAATTACAAAAACACTATGCCATTAATCAAAATTGAAACCACAATTAAAGCAAACAAACAAATTGTTTTTGACCTCTCTAGAAGTATTGATTTCCACAAAACATCAACTGAACAAACACAGGAAGAAGCCATAGAAGGTCGAATGAGCGGTCTAATTTGCTTAAACGAAAGTGTTACATGGAAAGCAAAACATCTGGGTTTTACTCAAGTTCTAACAACTAAAATCACAGCGTACGATTCTCCTAATTATTTTACAGATGAAATGACTCATGGAATTTTCGAACATTTTAAACATGAGCACCATTTCTCTGAGCTTAAGGAAAAAACAATAATGACAGATCTTTTCGATTACAAATCTCCTTTTGGATTACTAGGTGTAGTTGCAGACAAACTATTCTTAGAAAAATACATGAAAAACTTTCTTACCAAACGCAATAAGATACTTAAAGAATATGCCGAATCTGAAAAATGGAAAACAATATTAAAAAACGAATGATAGATTTTATTTTCTATAATTTTATTTTCTTTCGTTTTCCGTTTTTATAAGTTGCTTTTTCGAAAATCACCTCTCGGTCAACTTCTCCTGTAATCGTAAATTCGGTACGCCTGTTCAAAGCTCTCCCTTCTGGATTGTCGCTTCCATCTTCTTTTGTATTAGGGTAAAGCGGTTTACTTTCTCCGTAACCTTCAGAAGTTAATCGATCTTCGCTTATTCCATTTTTAACTAGATATTTCACAACACTTTTAGCTCTTCTTTTCGATAAATTCAAGTTATAAGAATCAGAGCCTTTATTGTCTGTATGTGAAGCTACATTAACGATTATATTTGTATTCTCAAGCATTAACTTTAATAACGTAGTATCTAAAACTTTCTTTGTACTTGCGGTCAAGTTATCACTATTATACTCATACAAAACACCTTTGATAATAATCGGAGACTTAGGAATTTCTTTTAAAGTAATAGACTCTTCTAAACTTACAGATTCTTCGATTTTATGGGTATTAAATTCAATATTACTGGTGAAATAACCTTTTTTATTAATCTCCATTTCGTACTCATATCCTTGATCTAAATCTAATTTAAAACCACATGAATCTACTTGTATTTTCTTTGTCAAAAAACGTTCATTTGTCACTGTATCTTTCAAATAAAGAGATAATTCATAACCTTTCAGACAATTGAGAGAATCTTTTACTTCTCCCAATAAATCTACTTTTATAAATTTAGTGTACTTAAATTCATACAGGTCATCGCAACAAGTTTCACTCAATAAAGATGTACCTCCTGGTCTATTCGAAACTAAAAAGCCTCCACTTTTATCTAAATTTAAAGTAAAATCTAAATCATCGTAAGAAGTGTTGATTTCCTTTCCTAATGCTTCAGCTACTTTCCATTTACTTTTTTCGCCTGTTGTCTTATAGACATCAAATCCTCCATAACCTATTTTTCCATTAGAACTAAAAT
>WFNC01000600.1 GCA_015488785.1 Flavobacteriales bacterium
ACCATTCCTCCTGCCAACTTTAACGAAAGGGCGGGTATAAAATACTTATAAATAGAATCTGTTTTTACTTTTTTTTGTACATACAAAATAGCAGACAAATAGATAACAAACAAGTAAATGATTATTAAACAAACATCGTATAGTTCTAATTGTGGTATCATGTAATAATTATCCTATTTTTGCCGTAGAAACAAATTTAACCAACTTTATGCAATTAGTATTCGCTACAAACAACGAGAACAAAATAAAAGAAATTAAATTGGCTTTGGGGCATAAATTCGAAATATTATCATTAAAAGATATAAATTGTACCGAAGAGCTACCCGAAACACAAAAAACATTGCAAGGAAATGCATTGCAAAAAGCAAAACATGTGTTTGACAATTACAATGTAAACTGTTTTGCCGACGATACAGGTCTTGTAATAGAAGCTTTGAATGGAGAACCTGGAGTTTATAGCGCTCGATATGCAGGTGAAGAAAACAACGCTGAAAACAATATGCTAAAGGTCTTGACTAATTTGAAAAACAAAACCAATAGAAATGCATACTTTGAAACATCAATTGCGTTAATTATTGATGGGGTTGAGCATCATTTTAAAGGAAAAGCAGAAGGGACTATTTTAGAAGAAAAATCTGGGGCAGAAGGTTTTGGGTATGATCCTATTTTTAAACCCAATGGATTTGACAGAACTTTTGCTGAAATGACGATGGAAGAAAAAAATAACATCAGCCACCGAGGTAAAGCTTTCGCTAAAATGATTTCTTTTTTAGAGAATCGCTAAATCTAGATTTGATTCAAAATAAAGATTAAAGCATTTGCGTTTTAAAAAATCTGTAACCATTTCAATGTAAAACCGGTATTATACTCAAAACCAAACAGACTTGTCTAAAACTTTAATAAAATGACAGCATTCGTAAAGCAACTATTTATCACTTCAATTCTTCTGTTGTTTGCACAAACAATAGTTGGGCAAATTAAATTTTTGAAACAGCCGTATGACTATGGCTTGATTAATAGTAATAATCAGTATGTTGATATTCCAATAAAAAACACAGGAGACAAAAAAGTGTTTATCTTTAGAGCTGATGTAGATGCCAAAAAGTTTCAGGTACATTATTCAAGTAAAACCATTCTGCCTGATAGTACTATTTATGTAAGAGTGATGTATCAACCGACTAAAAAAGGAGGGTTTAGTGAAAAAATACCGATTCATTTTAGCTGTTACAACGAACCAAAATCAATAAAAATTACGGGATTTGTAGAAGAAGTTAAATCTTCGAGAATTGCATGTCCTAGTTTTTCTCAAGAGAATAGAACCGATGCGATTGCTTTTCAATTTACAGTAAAAGTGATTGATCATGAGACTAAAGAACCGATTGATAATGCTCAGGTTCTGATGGTTAAAAATGGTTTGGAAGCTTACAACCTTCAAACAAAAAGAAATGGAACAGCGACTAAAAAAGTAGATTTAGGTTTTTATTACTTTGTGACAAGCAAAGCTGGATACATTACAGAAGAATTTCCAAAATACATTAATAAAAAAAGTGATTATTTAGTTATTGAATTGAGCAAAGATCCTAATAATAAAGAAGAGGATGTATTGGTTGTCACAACAGAAGAAACAACAACTCAAGAAATTATAAAAGAAGAAGAAATTGAGCAAGAAGATACCGAAGAAATTGTATTGGTTGTTGATGAAAATTTGGAAGAACAGGAAGAAGAGTTAAAAGAAACCCCAAAAGAAGCTGTTAAAACAACAACGGCAGAAAAATATCCAGACCTTCCATTGTCGAAGTATAAGCCAAATAACATTGTCTTTTTAATCGATATTTCTGCGTCGATGAAATACACTGGTAAACTCGATTTATTGAAAGCTTCGATGATTGAAATGACTAAGCTACTGAGAGCTGTAGATAATATAACCATTGTAACTTATGCTAGCTCGACCAAAATAGCAATGGAAACAACAAGTGCAAACAACAAAGATTCTATCATATCGACGATAGAAGGTTTAACCGCTGGAGGAATGACTGCTGGAGGAAAAGGTTTGAAAATGGCATATTCTAAAGCTTGCGAAGCGTTTATAGCACATGGAAACAACGAGATAATAATGGCTACCGATGGAGATTTTAATAGTGGTAAAGAGAACGTTAATAAATTAGCCAAAAAGTATAAAGATAAGGGCGTAAAAGTTTCTGTAATTGGAATCAAAAATAGAGCGCACAACGAAGAAAACATGAAAAAACTATCGACAAGCGGCGGTGGTAATTATTTGAAAATTGATACTTTTGAAGACGCTAAAAAACGTTTGGTAGAGGAAGTGAAATCGAGTTCGAAACTATAAAGAAGTTCATAAAAATAACTATATTTGAAAACCATGAAAAATTATTTAATCATATTCGTTTCGTTCTCTTTTGTTTTGGGAGTTAGCTCATGTAAGTTATTTAAAAAAACAAAAAAATGCGATACTTGTCCAAGTTGGAAAGCATCGGTAAAAACTTCAGAAATTAAAAAGGTTAAAATCTAATGTATGTCTGAAATTGAACTTTTACAAAAGTATATCCCTCCCAAAACAGCTGAATATGTTCTAAAGTTACTCAGAAAGTATCCTGTGTTTTTTAAAATAGTGAGACCCCGTAAAACAAAACTGGGTGATTTTAAAGTAAATTATAAAACAGGAAAATTACAAATTACAATTAATAATGATTTGGAACCTTTAAATTTTCTGATTACTACAATTCATGAAATTGCACACCTTTACAACTGGCAAGAATATAAAAAAAGTATAGCGCCACATGGTGCGGAATGGAAGAATCAATACAGAGAACTATTCCTTCCTATTTTATCTGAAAAATTTTTATCAGAAGAAGAAGTTTTGTTATTACGAGTGCATTTACTTAATCCTAAAGCATCAAGTTGCTCAGATGTAATGCTTACCAAACATTTTAAGAAAGAAGGTGTAAAACACGTCGAGGACATTCCTTTTGGTAAACCTTTTAATTTGGATGGACGAATTTTTACCATCGAAAAAAAACTAAGAAAACGATACCTCTGTATAGAGCAAGCTTCTAATCGAAAATATTATATAAACGGATTAGCGGAGGTTGAAGAGGTTTTATAATTTCTCTTTTTTAAACTAAGAAAAAAACGAACTAAATTATTAATATACAGATAGATATAATAATTATTCTTCTTTTTAAATATTAGAACTACAATAATTTACAGCACTAAAAAAGGAAAAAACATTATACTTTTAAAATTATAACATCATTAAACTTATAATTATGAAAAAATTAATTTTCCTATTAGGAACAGTAGCATTAATGGCTTCGTGTAAAAAAGAATACACTTGCGAATGTAAAACCATCGAAACAGAAGATGGCGTTTCTACCACTTTAGAAACCAAAACACTTAATAGTACATCAAAAATGTCTAAACGAAATGCATTGGATTGGTGTCGAAATAGCGAAGGAACATCAACTACAGGACCAGGTTATGAAATAAAAGATACTTGCGAATTAAAATAAAAAACGATGAAAAAAATAATACTATTAGGAATTGTAGCAGTCAGTTTTGCTACATCATGCAAAAGACACCGAACCTGTGTTTGTGACTCTACTTCAACTGTTGGAGGATCTACAAACACTTCGTCTGACAATTACTTAACACCAAAATCATCTAAAAAAGATGCCGATACTTGGTGTAAAGCTCAAGGTCATGAAAAAATTGAATATGGAATTGATAATTCTAGCAAAGTTGATTGCCATTTATAATAAACTATTACAAACAAAAAAACCACTAAGCATTGCTTAGTGGTTTTTTTTATCTCCTCTATTTTCTTCTTATCCATTCATAGAAGAAAGAAACTCTTCATTGTTTCTGCTCGATTGCATACGGTCTTTTAAGAATTCCATCGCTTCAATTGATTTCATATCTGCCATAAACTTTCTCAACAACCAAATACGTTGCAACTCTTCTTTTGTCATTAGTAAATCTTCTCTTCTTGTTCCAGAAGAAAGAATATCAATTGCTGGGAATATTCTACGATTAGAAATTTTACGATCCAATTGTAATTCCATATTACCTGTTCCTTTAAATTCTTCGAAAATTACTTCGTCCATTTTAGAACCTGTATCTGTTAATGCAGTAGCTATAATTGTTAATGAACCTCCGTTCTCAATATTTCTTGCTGCTCCAAAGAAACGCTTTGGTTTGTGTAGTGCGTTAGCATCTACCCCACCAGTTAATACTTTTCCAGAAGCAGGCATTACGGTATTGTAAGCTCTTGCCAAACGTGTAATTGAATCCAATAGAATACAAACATCATGACCACTTTCGACCAATCTTTTTGCTTTTTCAAGAACGATATTTGCTACTTTTACGTGTCTTTCTGCAGGTTCATCAAATGTAGAGGCAATAACTTCTGCATTTACGCTTCGTTGCATATCCGTAACCTCTTCAGGTCTTTCATCTATCAATAAAACCATTAAATAAACCTCAGGATGATTACTTGCAATTGCATTGGCTACATCTTTTAATAAAACCGTTTTACCCGTCTTTGGTTGCGCTACAATCATTCCTCTTTGTCCTTTTCCAATTGGAGCAAACAAATCCATTACACGAGTAGAAATACTTTCTTTACTGTGTCCTGTCAATTTTAATTTCTCTGACGGAAACAATGGTGTTAAATACTTAAAAGGAACTCTATCTTTAATATCGTTAGGCTCTCTTCCGTTTATTGCCAAAAATTTGATTAATGGGAAATAACGTTCTCCAATTTTAGGAGGTCTAATACTTCCTTTTATTGTATCTCCTGTTCTTAAACCAAACAATTTTATTTGAGAATGAGAAACATAAACATCATCTGGTGATGGTAAGTAATGATAATCCGAAGATCTCAAAAATCCATAACCATCTTGCATCACCTCCAAAACTCCTTCACTAAAAATTAAGTCATCAAAATTGTATCCCAACTCTTCAGCAGTCGTTTGATGCTTTCGTTGGTTTTTCTGATTTGGATTGTTTGTTTTCTTTTGGTTCGGGTTGTTATTTTGTTTATTATTTTGTTTCGAATTACTTTGATTCGGGTTAGCCGGTTTTGGACTATTTTGGTTCGGATTAGTTGGTTTCGAACTGTTTTGATTCGGGTTATTTCTATTCGCTTTATTGTTCGGATTATTAGCATTCGCCTTCGAATTATCGTGCTTACGAACATTTCTATTGTTTTGCTGTTTATTTTCCGAATCTTTCGAATTTTCTCTGTCGTCCTTTTTAATCTCTTTTCTTTGATTTTTCTGAACTGGCTTATCCGAATTTCTTTGTTGATTCTTGTGCTGATGAGGTTTTCTTTTTTCCTCTCCTTTCGTTTCTTCTTTAGTTTCTTCTTTTGGAGTCGGCTTATCAGAAGTTTTATCCGAGTTTAGACTAGAGTTCGCTACTTTTTCTTTTCTAGGAGCTCTGGCTTTTTTGGGTTGAGGTTTTTCAACTTCTTTTTTTGGAACAACAAGTGCTTGCTCGTCCAAAATTCTATAAACTAAATCGGCTTTTTTTATCTTATCGACCTTAGTTATCTTTAATTCTGTTGCTATTTCACGTAATTCAGCAACTTTTTTGCTTCTTAATTGAGCTATATCGTACATATATATCTTGTAATATTTTTATAAAAGATGTCCTTGTGGATTTTTTTTTAGATTAGATAGGGGTTGATTATTTAAGAAAGTATTGTGTTTCCGCTATCTATACAACAAATATATAAAATTATTTATCAAATTAAATCATTTTACTCTTTTTTTGTTAACCATCTATTCTTAATTTCTTTGCTTTGGTTAATTCTATTTGAGCGTTCGAACGTATTGACCGTCAAATCTTTTATATAAAGCGCTAGAACTAAAAACAGATTACCACTCAACGATAATTTTCCCTTTTGATTTCCGACTTTCTAATAACGCATGAGCTTCGCCTATTTGATCAGCTTTAAAAACACCTCCAACGTGAGGGTTTAGTAAACCGTTTTCTGTCATTTTTACAACTTCATCTAAACAACGTTTTATTACCGCTGGTTTTTCATCGGAAATATGTAACATATTTACTCCTATTATTGCTTGAGAATGCATCAACATTTGAATCGGCGAAAAAATTCCAAATTTCCATGCTAATTTTAGTGTTTTAAATTTCCCTTTCCCTTGTCCTGATCGTTCAGCGGCTCCAAATAACAATATTCTACCTCCTTTTTGAAGTAAACTCATGTCTTTTTTAAATGTTGAACCTCCTACAGAATTAAAAGCTACGTCTAGTTTATTACCGTTCAATTGCTTTTTTATAACATCTATATAATTTTCTTCCACATGATTGATTGGATAATCAACCCCGTTTTGTTTCAGATAATCCATCTTTTGGTTACTACTTGTAAGACCAAATATAGTACAACCTTTGAGTTTTAGTAATTGAGTTAGTGCTGTTCCAACTCCTCCTGCAGCTGCATGCATGAGCACATTATCTCCTTCAAAAACAGAAACACATTCATAGGCCATAAAATAAGCCGTACTGTATTGAGTTGCCAATGCTAACGCTTCTCCGTTGCTCATTTTAGCTGAAATAATAGAAACTCCTGCCGTTTTTGTTTTAGCAAACTGTGCGTAACCTCCAAAACGAGTCATCGAAACGACGCGTTTACCGATTAAATGATTATTTTCTTTATTCCCTACTTTTTCTACCGTTCCTACTACATCATATCCTAAAATACTAGGCAACTCTGGTGCTTCTTTGTAAAGTCCTTGACGTGCCATTACATCAGCAAAATTTAATCCGAAGGCATCTACTTTTATCAATAATTCATCTGCTGTAATTGTAGGTTTTTCTACTTCTCTAATTTCAAATGCATTGGATGCATTGCTGTGGTTAACCAATACTGCTGCTTTCATATTTTTTTTAGTTGAAAGATTATTTTTCTAATCTGGATCTGTAAACCACTTACTTTTAGATAATTGATTTCTTTTGTAAGAATGTCTATCGCGTGTAAATGAGTATTTCTGTTGCTCCATATCCGTATTTTCGATAAGACGCATCATGATGTTCCATTGAGGGGTAAAAATCGTATAGGTGATGTTTTATTTCTGCTTTTAAAACTCCTTCGCCAACACCGTGAATAACAATCAGTTTTCTTACTTTTTTTCGAATAGCAACATTTAACTCTCGTTTAAAATTAGCCATTTGGACAGCTAATATTTGAGCGTTCCCCATTCCTCTAGAAGTCTCAATAAGCTCTTCGATGTGTAAATCAACTTCTATTTCATCTTGAGTTTCTATACGATTTAAACCTTTTGTTTTTTGCTGAAAATCGTCTAATTGCTTTTGTTTACTTGCCGGTTTTATTTTTTCTTGAACCGATAAATTGTATTCAATTCCGTCAAGTTTATAATCTTTTGAAGCACTTTTTATTACTAAATTTTTAATCCAATGTTCTTCTTCAAAACCATCTTCATTTTCTATAGCTACTTTTTTATCCGTCAGAACACGAATAATTGTACCTCCTCCTACATCGTTTAAGAACGAAACTTTATCTCCTACTTCCATTTATTAATGTGTATCTGTATCCCAAACTTGTGCAGAAATTACTCTACCATTTTTAAAATAATTAGTCGCCCATCGAGAAGCTACTTTTTTGTATTCAGTTCCTTTATTTCCAACTACTAAAATTCTAATCGTTGTTACTTCTATTACATTCCCGTCGTTGTCCTTTCGTTGGAAAGTCTTTTCAGTAATTCCTTCAGGAAACTGAGACGCTAAGTAGTTTTGGTTATCATCGCTAAACTTAGTTACCTTTTGACTTTTTATCGCCTCTATATCATCCATTCCGTCGTCTAATTTATCAACAGCTTTTTCCGATTTCTGCAAATCTTTATTTGACTTAGCGTCTATATAGTTCGTTATATTTTCCGAGTTTTTAGCATTTACTTTCTTTATCTCTTCATTATATTCGTCTTGATCTTGAGCTCTAAGTTCTCCGGCATCATTTATTTTATCGGTCTTATTTACTGCCGTTTCCGTTTGTGTCAGCGCAATAGAGCTTTGCAATTCTTTATACTTTTCAATCTCGGGAGCATTTTCTTTTTGTGCTTCTACATCCTCAATTGCTTTAAGGGTTCGCTCTGTTTCAAAATTATCTTTGGCTTCATAGTTAGCGTAAGTTCCCTTTTTAGAGTCATCATATTCTCCAACATTTTTAAAATCTAAATCTTTTTGATATTTATCTAATTCATCTGCATTTCGTTCCCTCGGATTATCTGATTCTGCATAAATATCTTGAAAACGATCAATCAATTTTTCTTTATTGTCATAATTTTCATACGTTTTACCTTCTGCTTTCTGTTCCTCTTCAAACATTGCATTTTCTCGATCTTTAATGTAAGCTGAAACTTCTGGTATATTTTCTTTTGCTACATCATTGCTCTTTATCTCAGCTAACGTTCGATCAGAAGTTAAATTTTCACTTGCTTCGTAAGTGTCGTAAGTAATATCTTTTGCTTCCAAAGAAGATTCAAATTGAGTATTTTCACGCTCATTTTTATAAGCTGCAACCTCTGGTACATTTTCCCTACTTTTTATATCTCCTTCAATGTTTTTTAATGTTCTTTGAGAATTAAATTCAACATTCGCAGTATTTACATCATAGGTTAACTCTTTACTCATCTCTGATTTTTCTACCGCTTTATTACTATGATCATTTTTGTAAGCATCAACTTCTGGTATATTCTCCTTTGCGATGTCAGATAATTCTTGATTCTTTTTAGTTATATTATCCTTTAAACCATCAAACTCTTCATTTAATTGGTCATTAACATCTTTTTGATTTTCTGATTCTTGATAAGAAGTATTCGATTCTAATTCTTTACGCTCAATCATTAACGCTTGTCGTTTATCATCTTTATTTATTTTAGTTCCAAGCAAAGCATTATCAGCATCCGATTCGGACAAGTCAGAAACTTCTTCACCATAATCACCAAAAACATATTTTGGAATTTCTCCTGGAGTTGTAGGGATTGGATCTGGTTGTACAACTTCTTGCACTATTTCAACTTTTTTATTCAATAAACTTTTAATTTCTTCTATTCTACCTTTTGGATAAGCTTCCGATGGTTTTAGACTAAGCGCCGCTTCATAATTTTTTAACGAATTTTGATATTGTTCTCCATCAAATCCATCGTCAGCTTTGGTGATAAGTGCTTGATATTTTCGATTCAATTCTTCTTTACTTTCTAAGCTTGCTAAAATATCATCTATTTTAGAAATTTGAGCAGGAGGATATGAATCAGAAGGTTTCAATCCTTTCGCACGTTCAAAAAGTTTTTTAGATTTTAAATAATTTTCAGCTTCAAATAGTTCATCGGCTTTCGCAATTATTTTACGGTACTGCTCTTCGGCTAAAGTATTGTCATTATCTAAAATCTCATTGATCTTATCAATCTCTTCTTGTGGACGTGTTTCGGTTGGAATAACATCGTGAGCTGTGGTATAAGCTAATTTCGCTTCTTCATAAGATTTGCTATCTCGTAAACCATCGGCTTTTGTCATTAATCCATCGTACTTGTCTTGTAATGCTTTTTTGGCAGCAGCGTCGGCATTAGCATTCGCTAAATCGGCTAAAATTTTATTTATCTCCTCTATCTTTTTTGGTGGATATTCATCTGAAGGATTTAAGCCTTTAGCCCGTTCAAATAATGCTTTTGATTTATCATAAGTCTTAGCTTCAAATAATTCATTTGCTTTGTCTATTATTTTACGGTACTGTTCTTCGGCTAAAGTATTGTCATTATCTAAAATCTCATTAATCTTATCTATTTCTTCTTGTGGACGTGTTTCTGTTGGGATAACATCGTGTGCTGTGGTATAAGCTAATTTTGCTTCTTCATAAGATTTGCTATCTCGTAAACCATCGGCTTTTGTCATTAATCCATCGTACTTGTCTTGTAATGCTTTTTTAGCAACAGCGTCGGCGTTAGCGTTTTCTAAATCTTCTAAAATTTTATTTATCTCCTCTATCTTTTTTGGTGGATATTCATCTGAAGGATTTAAGCCTTTAGCTCTTTCAAATAAAGCTTTTGATTTATCATAAGTCTTAGCTTCAA
>WFNC01000601.1 GCA_015488785.1 Flavobacteriales bacterium
CATAGCCCAAACCGTTAGCACCAACTAAAAATTACAAATATGAAAAATCTGGAATTAAATATTTTTAAGCAAATTGTTGAGCAAAGTCCTAATTCAATTGTCATCACAAATAAGGACGGAAATATCGAATATGTTAATAAAGTGTTTTTAAAAACAACAGGCTATTCATATGACGAAGTGATTAATCAAAATCCAAGAATATTAAATGCTGGAACACAACCAAAAGCATTTTATTCGAAAATGTGGGAAACTATTTCGAACGGTAAAACATGGCAGGGCAAATTTCATAATAAGAAGAAAAATGGAGAATTATACCTGGAAAAAGTTAAAATTTCACCAATAACAAATAAAAATGGAGAAATTACACATTACGTAGGGATTAAAGACGATATCACAAAACAAGAAGAAAACGAAGAGAGACTCAACTCTTTTCTTAATACTGTTCCGGACATTATTTGCTATAAAAATGGACAAGGAAGGTGGTTATTGGCAAATAAAGCCGATTTGGAATTGTTTTGTTTAACAGAAGTGGATTATTTTGGTAAAACAGATGCCGAATTGGCTCACTATACTGATTCTATTTATAAAGAATCATTCTTAGCCTGTATGACAACGGATGAAAAGGCGTGGAAAAAGAAAACCATTTCGCATGAAATAGAAACAATTCCAATGTTAAATGGAACAGAAAAGGTGTATGATGTTTTTAAAATACCCTCATTTTATCCAAATGGTGAACGAAAAGGACTTGCCGTAATAGGAAGGGATATTACCGAACTAAAGGAGAAAGAAAAGTCGCTTATAAAATTGAAACAAAAAGCCGAAGAGAGCAATCAACTGAAAACAGAATTTCTTCACAATATGTCCCACGAAATACGGACACCGTTAAACGGGATATTGGGGTTTTCGGAATTACTGAAAGAAGAAAATATAGGCAAGGAGGAGCAAAAACAATACATCGATGTTATTCAGAATAGCGGGAAACAGCTTTTACACATCATTGATGATATATTAGAAATAGCACGGCTTGAAACGAGACAAGTCAGTGTAATTGAGAAGGAAGTTAATTTAAATAATCTATTGAGAGAACAATTTTTAATTTTTGACATCAAAGCAAAGGAGAAGAAATTGCCTTTATATTTTAAAAAGAGTCTAGCGGATAAGGGCAGTATAATCTTGACGGATAAAACAAAATTGAGTAAAATTGTAAGTAATCTGCTTGAGAATGCCATGAAATTCACCAGCACAGGATTTATAGAGCTGGGCTACTCTTTAGTAAATAATATTTTAGATATTTACGTGAAAGATACCGGGGTAGGTATTAAACCGGAAAATCAGGAAATCATATTCGAACGGTTTTCACAGGAAGAAAAAGCACTTTCAAGAAACGTTGGAGGGCTTGGCCTCGGCCTGTCAATCGTTAAAGAAAATGCAGAATTACTTGGTGGAAAGGTATCTGTACAATCTGAAAAAGAGAAAGGGTCTACATTCCATATTTTTATCCCGTATAAGCCAGCAAAAAAAGATTCTGCCTATTTAACTGAGAATGATGAACCCCCTGAAAAGAAGCAAAAAGTCTATACAATACTAATTGTTGAAGATGAAGAAGTGAACATTTTTTATATCGAAACATTGCTTAAATTTTACAAAGAAATATCATATAAAGTTTTACAAGCCCATAATGGAAGAGAAGCCGTTGAAATATGCAAAAACACCTCAGATATTGATATAGTTTTAATGGATTTAAAAATGCCGGTAATGAATGGTTTTGAAGCGACAGAACGTATTAGAGAGTTCCGTTCCAATTTACCAATAATAGCCCAAACTGCCTATTCGACATCAAAAGATAAAAACAAGGCACTTGCATCAGGCTGCAATGAATTTATTTCAAAGCCAATAAAAAAAGAAGATTTAAAAAAGCTGATTTACAAGCATTTAAATATAGGTAAAATAATATAGCTGGTGCTAACAATGGCTCATAGTGCATACCGCAAGTAGTTTTAAATAAGATAATTAAGTATTAAATGAAGTTACCGGGGAATAGGAAAATATAACTTTAAAACTGCGGCACGCACCATAGCCCAACCGTTAGGTGTGATTAAAAACAAGTAAATAAATAAAACCATGAAACAATTAATTATTATCATTTCTATTATCTTAACAGTAGGAAATACTTACGCTCAATCAAATATTAAAGTTGGCGAACAAGCTCCTGAAATACATATTACTAATTGGATAAAAAATATACCTGTTGATAAAGAATTAAAGAATAAATATATCGTTCTAGAATTCTGGGCTACTTGGTGTGCACCTTGTATTGCAGCAGTGCCACACATGAATAAATTGCAGCAGGAATTTCATCAAAAAGACCTTTATTATCTTTCAATGACGGACGAATCGGCAGCGCTGATTGAAAGAATTCTAAAACGCATAAATTTTAGTTCAATAGTGGTCACAGACACTACAAAGCAAACTCAAATCAATTTTGGAGACGGGGTTAAGGGATTGGAAGCTTTTCCGCTTACGGTTTTAATAAATAAAAACGGGATAATTGAATGGATAGGAGAACCGCAAAATTTGAATGCTAAGATAATGTCGAAATTTCTATCTAATTCTTTGACAACAAATAGTAATTCCTCGGGAGTAGTCAAAAATAACACTCAAAAAGGAGCGGATAAAACCTTAAGTTTTTTTGATCTTTTTCGTAAAAAAGAGATTAAGAATTATTTTCAATTGAAAGAAACATCAAACCAACAGAAGTTAAAACAAACGTTGGGCACTATGATAATTGTCCTAAACTCTTACAGCTTAGAAAACATCTACAATGATATTTTCAAGATTAATAACAAACAATTAAAATTACCTGATAGCTTTAAAAATAAAAGATATGACATTATTTACAAAAATACCGTGAACCCTCAAAATATAGGGGTACTTGAAAATGATATATTGAACGCACTTCATTTAAAAAAACATACAGAAAGAAAACCGATAAAAGAAAATATTGTTTCGATTACGGATAGTTCACTTTTAGAAAAATCTTTAGAAAAGACTTTTTCACATGAATCAGAAGCAGGTGATAAAATAATCTTTACGAGAACTACGATTAACGAAGTCGTAAATAAGTTGTCAGATATTTCTTCTGAACAACCCTATGTATTCAATGGAACGGATAAGACAAAATATGACTTTATAATAGGAACTAAATCAAAAAATGAGATTATTAAAAGCTTGAAATCATACGGATTAATGGTAAAAGAAGAAGATGTAGAAGTCAATTATACAATTATAAATGAAAAAAAATAACCACACATAACAATGGCTCATAGTGCATGCCGCAAACCATTGATATTATGACAATTAAACATTAAATGAACATACCGGAAAATAGAAAAAGAAAACAATAAACTGCGGCACGCACCATAGCCCTGTACGTTGGCTTCCATGCCCATCGGCGGGAACTATTTAGGGGGATAGGGGGCTTTTTTGCGCAGCTTTGCTTCACGAAGATAACATCATTAATCATGCATCTGTAC
>WFNC01000602.1 GCA_015488785.1 Flavobacteriales bacterium
CTCCTATCCCTAACGCAAAAAAAATAAATAGGATGTGCTTTTTAGGCTAACGACTATTCAACTGCACTAAAATTCTTAGAATAAAGAAAACCTTGCATTTTAAAGTCTAAAAAGCTACTAAAACAGCAGTACTACTGATTTTGAGTGTTTTTCAGTGAACCCTAAATAGTTTATAAATAGATGATGCATTTGTGACTTGAATTCAGCTTTGTTTATCAGTTACATTTGTAAAGCCAGAACCTTTAGGAAAATATTGTCTTATGAGTCCATTTAAATTTTCATTAGAACCTCTTTCCCATGAATGATATGGATGAGCAAAGTAATAATCTATGTTCAATATTTCTGAAACAGTTTGATGCCCCTAGTTTAGTTGAAAATATAAAAACAAAATATAAAAATCCAACAATTGGAATAATATTGTGTAAAGAAAATGATAATTTTGTTGTAGAATACACATTACCTGAAAATAACAAACAGATTTTTACTAATGAATACAAACTATATTTGCCTGATAAAAAAGAATTAAGGAATTATTAAAGCAATATTTATAAACAACACTCAACTTTTTTAACTAATAACAATGAAAATAACATTTGATCAAATCGGAACGGTTTTTACAGAATTTAAAACGAGGGAAGGAATGCCGATTCAATCTAACGGAGCGAAAGGGGTAAAAGGAAAAATTGTACTCAATGAAGATTTAGCTCTTGGGTTAAACGATTTGATTGACTTTTCGCATATCATTTTGATTTATTACTTCCATAAATCTAAAGGTTTTGAATTAGAAACAAAACCATTTTTAGATCATCAAAAAAGAGGTGTATTTTCTACAAGAGCGCCAAGAAGACCAAATTCAATTGGAATTTCGGTAGTCAAACTTTTAGCAATTGAAAAGAATACATTATTTATCGAAAATGTTGACCTTCTCAACGAAACACCACTTCTAGATATTAAACCCTATATACCAGAATTTGATAATCATGAAGTTGAAAAAACAGGTTGGATTGAAAATAAAATTCAAAATCTAAACTCAATAAAATCAGATAATCGATTTGTGTAAAAGGAGAGAAAGCTTATGTTAATAAGAACTACAAACGAATAAAAACGATTTGTTTTCAGTATCTATTGAGTTTTGAAATTACTTTAAGTATATTTGTTTAAAATAAATAACAAAATGGCTTTAAAACAATCATTTCAACATAAATTACTACAAAAACTATCGCCTCAGCAAATTCAATTGATGAAGCTGTTGCAAGTGCCTACAGTAGAATTAGAGCAACGAATAAAGCAAGAAATTGTTGAGAATCCAGCATTGGATGAAGGAACAGAAGAAATTTCTGACGATGAGTTAGAAAATGCAGATGAAGCCGATTACAGCACCGAAGATTTAGATGATTCTCGCGAAGATTTTGATATTAACGATTATTTAGACGACGATATTCCTTCTTACAAAACATCCGTGAATAATTACGGAGCAGAAGAAGATGAAAAAGCAATACCGCTTTCTGGAGGAGCTACATTCCAAGAACTATTAGAAAAACAAATAGGTTTAAGAATCAAGGACGATAAAGATTTGGATATCGCTTATCAAATAATTGGAAATCTTGATGATTCGGGATATTTGCGAAGAGAAATTTTTAGCATTGTAGATGATTTGGCTTTTAGTCAAAATGTAATTGTAACAGAAGAGGAAGTTGAAGCTGTTCTAAAACAAGTTCAAAACTTAGAACCTGCTGGAGTAGGGGCAAGAGATTTGCAAGAATGTCTTTTAATCCAATTAAGGAAAAAGAAAAAAACGGTTGAAATTAAAACCGCAGAGGTCTTAATCGAAAAGTATTTTGAAGAATTTACAAAAAAACATTATAAAAAAATATTAAAGAAACTCGATATTTCCGAAGACGATTTAAAAGATGCAATCGCTGAGATTACAAAACTAAATCCTAAGCCAGGAAATTCGATTAGAGAAACAAGTAAGAGTGTTCAACACATTATTCCTGATTTCATATTAACGGAAGAAAATGGTGAACTTAATCTAAGTTTGAATTCTAGAAATGCACCTCAGTTAAAGGTCAGTCGCCAATATGCTGATATGCTTAAAGGTTATTCGGATAGTAAAAGAACAAAAAAAGATAAAGAAGCAATACAGTTTGTTCGTCAAAAAATAGATGCAGCAAAGTGGTTTATCGATGCCATAAAACAACGTCAACATACGTTACTTTATACCATGGATACGATAATGAATTATCAAAAAGAATTTTTTCTTACAGGAGATGAAACAAATCTAAAACCAATGATATTGAAAGATATTGCTGAGATTATTGATATGGATATTTCTACTGTTTCTAGAGTAGCGAATAGTAAATACATTCAAACGCCTTATGGTACTTATTTACTTAAATATTTCTTTAGCGAATCATTAACGACCGATAGTGGTGAGGAAGTTTCGACAAGAGAAGTCAAAAGAATTTTGCAGGATGCTATAGAAGAAGAAAGTAAGAAAAAACCGCTTACAGATGAAAAATTGGCTACATTATTAAAAGAAAAAGGATATCAAATCGCAAGAAGAACGGTTGCAAAATACAGAGAGCAATTGAATATTCCCGTCGCTCGTTTGAGAAAGAAATTGTAAAGAGGTAATGAAAATAATTAGTAATTTAGTTTCCGTAATTTTTCACCCTATTTTTGTTCCTATTTATGGTTTGTTCCTATTTATAATGATAAAAAGTAATGGAACGTTGAACTTGAGATTGTTACAGTTTGAAGATTTTTTGAAGTTGGCTGTGTCTCCAATTTTATTGTTTTCGGTTATTTTTCCGCTGTTTAGCTTGTCGGTTATGTATCGCTCAACTATGTTGACGTCTTTCAATTTGAGTACGCAAAAAGAACGAGTACCCGTTTTGTTCCTTTTGACAATATACTATGGAATTACCTATTACTTCATCCGCTCTTTAGACGTAGCGTACAATCATGCATTTTTTGGACTGTTCTTAAGTTTTCTTACTGGAGGAATTATTTTGTCATTACTAAGTCTAATTATTACCTTGAAATGGAAAATCAGCCTACATGGAATCGGAATTGGAGCATTGGCAGGAAGTATGCTTGCTTTTACACAAGAATTGCATCCAGTAGTAAATCTTGCTGAAGTTAGCCTAATCAATGTTGCGTTAATTGTTCTTGTTGGAGTTGTTTCTACGGCGAGATTATACCTGAAAGCACATACAATTAACCAAATGTTGGGAGGTGTTTTTCTAGGCTTGTTTGTTCAGTTTTTTGTAATTATGAAACATTATTGGGTGTGATTAATCCAATTTTAACATTTTAAGAAACCTTTATTAAATCGTGTATTCTTGGTCGTTTTGTACCCAAGTCATAAAATCTTTATTATTTTTGCATTATGAAAAATTCAATATTAATTTCAATACTAGGACTAGGAGCTTTAGCTTCGTCATGTTCACCAAAGAAACAAATTCAAAAAACAGAGCCTACTCCAGTTGTAACGGAGGTTATAGTTGAAGAAGAAGTTAAAGAACCTGTAGTAAGAGCACATTATAATCCTTCAGAAACAAGAAAAAGTGATATTCTTCATACCGAATTGCACGTTAGTTTCGATTGGCTTAATCGCCAAATGAAAGGTAAAGCAATCCTAACAGTAAAACCTTATTTTTACGAAACAGATAGTTTAATATTAGATGCTAAAGCAATGGACATTCATAGTGTTGTATTGAATAGTACAAATGAAAACCTTGTTTTTAGTAATGATGGAGCTTATTTGAAAATTAAATTGCCAAAATCATATACCAGAAAAGAACAATATAAAGTAACAATAGATTATACGGCAAATCCTGAGAAAGTAACTCAAGAAGGAAGTTCTGCAATTTCAGACGCAAAAGGATTGTATTTCATTAATCACGATGGAAAAGATCCAAAGAAACATCAAGAAATTTGGACACAAGGAGAAACAGAAGCTAGTTCGGTTTGGTTTCCGACAATTGATGATCCTATGGAAAAGACAACACATGAAATTTACATTACCGTACAAGATAAATTTCAAACCTTGTCGAATGGTTATTTAGCCGATAGTAAAAAAGAAGGAACGAAAAGAACCGATCATTGGGTGATGGATAAACCCAATTCTACTTATTTGTTTATGATGGCAATAGGCGAATTTTCGATTGTAAAAGATTCTTGGAAACGTAAAGATGGTTCGGAAATGGAAGTGAATTATTACGTAGAAAAACAATATGAGAAGGATGCAAGAGCTATTTTTGGAGAAACCCCTAAAATGATTGAACACTTTTCAAATCTATTGGGAGTTGAATATCCTTGGGTAAAATACAGTCAAATCGTCGTTAGAGATTATGTTTCGGGAGCAATGGAAAATACTACAGCAACCATACATGGAGATTTTCTTTATCAAACAAAAAGAGAAATAATTGACGGAGGAAATGAGTCTATTATTGCACATGAATTGTTTCATCATTGGTTTGGAGATTTAGTGACTTGCGAAAGTTGGGCAAATTTACCGCTGAATGAATCTTTTGCCAATTACAGTCAGTTCCTTTGGGACGAACACAAATACGGGAAAATGGAGGCGGATATGAATGCTTTTGGAGAAATGGAAGGTTATTTTCTTTCTGCTCAACAAGGAGGTCATGTTGATATGATTCGTTATGATTACAAGAACAAAGAAGATATGTTTGACGGGCATTCTTACAATAAGGGAGGTCGAATATTGAATATGCTTAGAACCTATGTTGGTGACGAAGCTTTTTTCGAATCACTTAAAGTTTATTTGACTGATAATGCTTATAAAAATACAGAGATTTCGGATTTAAGAAAAGCATTTGAAGAAGTAACAGGCGAAGATTTAAATTGGTTTTTTAATGAATGGTTCTTAGCAAGCGGACATCCTATTGTTCGATTTGAACAAGATTACAATGCTGAAAATAAAGAATTGACAATCAAAATTATTCAGAAACAAGATTTTGAGAAATACCCATTGTATAAATTACCAATTAAGGTTGATATCTATTCTAAAAAAGGAGTTGTAAGAGAACTCGTTTGGGCTGATGAGGAAGAAGAAGTTATTGTATTAAAAAATATAGACAACGCTCCTTACTTAGTTAATATTGATGCAACTAAAACACTTTTGGCTAAGAAAGTAGATAAGAAATCAACAGAACAATGGATTTATCAATTGAACAATGCACCACTTTGGTTAGATAAAAAAGAAGCTTTAGCCAAAATAGGAAACAGTAGTAACGAAGATGCTATTCAAGCTGTAATTAAAGCATTGGATCATCCGTTTTGGAATGTAAAGAAAATGGCAATGCAAAAGCTTAAAAAAGCGGTAGCTGCACATCCAAACGCTGTAAAGTTAAAATTAGGAAATATCGCGGCCAATGGAAAACATCCTAAAGAAAGAGCTGCTGCAATCAAGTATTTGAGTAAGTACTTTAGTGATGATAAGAATTTAAATGTCTTGTATGAAAAAATGACTAAAGATAGTTCTTACAATGTTCTTGGAAGTGCAATTGAAGCATTGAGCAAATCAGATCCGAGTAAAGCAATGAGCTTAGCAAAAGAATTTGAAGCGGTTAAAAGTGCTAAAGTCAATCAGATTGTAGCAAATATTTATGCCGAAAATGGAACAGAAAAAGAAAATGATTTCTTTGTGAATAATCTATCTGAATTAAATTCGATGAATAAGTACGGTTTTATTCAAAGTTATAATACTTACCTTAACAATCAGAGCAATAAAACAAAAGCAAAAGCAGTAAGCGTTTTTGAAGATATTGCAAAAAATGAAAGTATGTGGTTTGTCAAATTATCAGGATACCAATCGCTAATGAAATTGCAAGATGGTTTTGAAAAAGAACAGAAAACAATTTCGACAAAAATAGCGAGCTTACAGCTAAATAATGAAACAATGAAAATTGCAGCGCAAGAAAAAGAATTAAATTTCTGTATTGCTCAATCTAAAAGAATTAAATCAACTTTAGCCAATTTAAAAGCCGCTGAAACAGATAGTAATGTGAAAAAATATTTAGGAATTAAATAAGAATTAAAAAAAAGGAAAAGCCACGAATACACGAATAATATCATTTGATTATTATCGTGTATTCGTGGCTTTTTTTGTTTCTTATTTTTTGTATTTCAAGACTTCAGAACGTCCTTTTTTAAAAATCTTGTTACTATTTTCTTTTCCTCTTCTCAGTTCTTTTTGCTCTTGGTACGGAAGTTTATTTACCTCCTGACAAGTAGGACTGCAACAGGTATCCATTTTTTCTTGACATTTTTCACATTGAATAAACAACAAATGACACGCTTGATTGGCACAGTTTACATGCGAGTCAAATGGTTCTCCACATTGATGACAATTTGAAATGACATCATCGGAAATTCGCTCTGCTCTCCTATGGTCAAAAACAAAATTTTGACCTAAAAATTTGTTCTCCAAATTTTGCTCTTTAGCCTGTCGAGTGTATTCGATTATTCCACCTTCTAACTGAAAAACATTTTGGAATCCTTTGTGTTTAAAATAAGCACTTGCTTTTTCACATCGTATCCCTCCAGTACAATACATAAGTATTTTTTTACTCTCTTTTTGGTCTTTTAAATCATTTTCTATGATGGGTAAAGAATCTCTAAAAGTATCTACGTCTGGAGTCATCGCTCCTTTAAAATGACCAATTTCACTTTCGTAATGATTACGCATATCGATTAAAACCGTATCTGGATCTTCCATTAATAAATTAAACGCTTTGGCATTAAGATGTACTCCAATGTCGGTCACATCAAAATTTTCATCATTCAATCCATCGGCTACAATCTTGTTTCTAAATTTAATTTTTAATTTTAAAAACGATTTATTATCCTGTTCTACGGCTATATTTAAGCGTATGTTTTTCAAAAAATCAATAGAATCTAAATACGCCTTAAATTCATTAAAAACTTCTGCTCCCACAGATATTTGTCCATTTATACCTTCGTAAGAAACGTAAGTTCTACCGAGTACTCCTAATTTATTCCAAGCAATGAATAGTTCGTCTCTAAATGATTTGGGGTCTTTTATCTGGTGGTATTGATAAAAAGATAGGGTTAAGCGTTTTTTACCAGCTTTGTCTATTAATTCAGCTCGTTGTTTCGCACTTAGTTTATTATATAGTTGCATGCTACATTTTATTTTTAGTGTGTTGCAAAATTACATTTTTTTAGGAATATAAGACGATCTAATTTAGATTTATTATAAATAGATGTAAAAATAGAGGGAGTTAAGGTTGATTGAAAGCGAAATATCATTTTTTTCTACTTTCTTTGCAGCATGACTAAAAACAGCAAGTTAGAATTAATGGCACCAGCAGGAGGGTTTGATGCTATGCAAGCAGCTTTAGATAATGGAGCAGATTCGATTTATTTTGGAGTAGATCAGTTAAATATGAGAGCGAGAGCTACCATGAACTTTACTTTAGGAGATTTGGAAGAAATAGCTCAACGTTGTTCCGACAAGGGAGTTCGTTCTTATCTGACACTAAATGCTATTATTTACAACCACGATTTGTCGTTGATTAAAACCGTTGTCAATAGAGTTAAAGAGTCTGGAATTACAGCAATTATAGCTTCTGATCAAGCGGTAATTGGCTATGCAAAATCGCAAGGGGTTGATGTTCATATTTCTACTCAATTGAATGTTACCAATATAGAAACGGTTAAGTTTTACGCATTGTTTGCCAATGTAATGGTGCTTTCAAGAGAGTTAAGTTTACGACAAGTAAAAGAGATTTGCGACGGAGTAATAGAAGAAGATGTAAGAGGCCCCAATGGCGAATTAGTGAAAATTGAAGTTTTTGGTCATGGAGCTTTATGTATGGCTGTCTCTGGGAAATGTTACTTGAGTCTTCATACAGCGAACTCGTCGGCAAACAGAGGTGCTTGTGTTCAAAATTGTAGAAGAAAATATAAGGTTGTTGATTTAGAAGATGGGCACGAATTGGAAATTGACAATGAATACATTATGTCGCCAAAAGATTTGTGTACGATCGATTTCTTAGACCAACTGATTGATACAGGAATTTCTGTTCTTAAAATAGAAGGACGTGGAAGGTCTCCCGAATATGTATCGACAACTATAAAAGCATACAGAGAAGCAATAGACGCTTATCACGAAGGGACTTACACCAAAGAGAAAGTAAAAGAATGGTTTGCTCGATTGGAAACGGTTTACAATAGAGGTTTTTGGGGGGGCTATTTCTTAGGTCAAGAACTTGGAGCTTGGACAGATTCGAGTGGGTCTAAAGCTACTGTTAAGAAAGTGTTTTTAGGTAAAGGAATTCATTATTACGGAAAACTAAAAGTTGGTGAATTTAAAATAGAAGCTCAAACTTTGGCTAAAGGAGACAATATTTTGATTACAGGACCTACTACGGGGGTAATAGAAATGCAAGTTGAAGAAATGCGTGTAAACAACAAAATTGTTGAGGTTGCAAAACGAGGTGATAGCGTTACTTTTGCTATAGATGCTATGATTAGAGCTTCCGACAAGATTTATAAAGTAGTTCCAGCTGAAGAGGTTGACGATAAATTTGTAAGAAAATAGATGGTAATTATATCACATCAAAGGGAGAAGTGTATTGGCTGCAATTACTGTGTAGAATTGGCTTACAATCAATGGAGAATGTCTAAAAAAGACGGAAAAGCGACATTGATTGGAGCGGTAGACAAAAAAGGGTTTCACACCCTGAGATTAGACGATTCAGAATACGATGAAAATAAAAGAGCCGCAGATGCTTGTCCTGTCAATATTATTCAAGTAAAAAGAATTTAATTTCGCGTAAAAATAAAATCATTTTCACTTGACAATCGAGGGTTGAAAACATATCCATCGACATCAAAAGTCATCAATTCTTCTTTTTTCTTTAAATCGTTTTCGATAATGTAACGACTCATTTTTCCTCGAGCATTTTTGGCATACATCATTATTATTTTATAAGCTCCGTTTTTGTTTTCTTTAAAATTACAAGTAATAATTTCTCCTTCTATATTTTTTGGCTTCACTGCTTTAAAATATTCGTTGGATGCTAAGTTTACTAAAATTCCATCGTCTTCTTTCAATTCTTTGTTCAGTTGATTTGTAATTTTATTGTCCCAGAATTGATAAAGGTTTTTAACTTTAGCATTATAACTTAATTTTGTTCCCATTTCCAAACGGTAAGGTTGTATTAAATCCAATGGTTTTAAAATACCGTATAAGCCACTCAAAATTCGAAGTGATGCTTGTGCTTTGGTTAAGTGTTCTTCCGATAGCGATAATAAATCTAAACCTTTATAAACTTCACCCGTAAAAACAGCTCCAGCAGGTTTTGCATTTTCAATGGTAAAAGGAAGTTTCCATTCTTTATATCTTTCATAATTTAAGTCTGTTAGCTTTGGGCTCAACTTCATTAAATCTCCAATTTGCTTTCTCGAAAGTTTCTTTAATTGATTAATGAGTTGTTGACTTTCTTTCTCAAAAATGTTTTGACTAAATTCATTTGTGGTAAATGTTTTAGAGAAATCTAATGATTTGGCGGGAGAAATTACTATTTTCATAAATTAAGATTTGTTATTCGGCAATAAAAGTAAGGAGGTAGTTTGTTCCTTGATTACTACTATTTACATCAATGTTTCCATCGAGTTGTTCGGTCAATGTTTTTATTAAATCAACTCCCATAGAAGTTGGATTGTCCCAGTCAAAACTGTCGGGGAGTCCTTGTCCATTGTCGCTAATAAAAATAGAAGTTTTATTTCCTTCTGTTTGTTCAACGTTGACAGTAATTGTGTTGTTTTCTGTTTCTACAAATGCATATTTAAACGAATTTGAAATAATCTCATTTGTAATTAAGGCAAACGGGATGAGTTGGTCTAAACCGATAGTTATTTCATCATTAATGTTTAAGTTTAAGTCGCATCGGTTTATAGCATAACTTTCTTTGATGTCACTAACCAATTCCGAAATGTATTCTTTAACGTTTACTTTAGCAAAATCTTTAGACTCATAAAGTGTTTTATGAATCTTAGACATCGATAAAATTCTATTTTGACTTTCTTTAAATAAAGCTTTAATCTCTTCATTGTCGGTGTAAAAAGATTGGATGCTGAAGAGTGAATTTATAATTTGCAAATTATTTTTAACCCGATGATGTATTTCTTGTAAGAGTACTGATTTTTCGTTGTTTTGAATCGTGATTTCTGCTGTACGTTCTTTGACTGTTTTCTCCAGTTCTTTTTTTGAAATTCTTAAAGCATTTGTTTGATATTGAAATAAATTATAAATCAAAGAAATAATAAAAAGAATGGTTAGTAATATGAACCACCACGTTAAATAGAAAGGAGGCAAGGGGTCTTTTATGATAATGGAAGTAGAAACTTCTTCTGGAGAAGAGGTGCTGTCTTTTGTAAAAGCTTTAACTTTAAAGATATAATTACCAGGCGGTATATTGGAATAGGTTGCAGTGCTTTCTTTTGATTTTAAAACCCAAGTAGAGTCAAAGCCATTTAACTTATAAGAGTAGTAAACATTATTTTTTGAGGTTAAATCTAACCCAAGAAAGCTAAATTTAAGATGATTTTTATTTGCGGGTAAGACAATGCTGTCTGGTAGATTAAAAGCATTAAGTTTTCCTTTTTTATAAATAGAATCTAAAGGATTTAAAAACAGTTCGATATCGTTTATATACAATGGAAAGTGGTCGTCTTTGTTTGCTTTGTTTGCTGTAGATAAATGTTTAAATATACCTTTAATTGTAGCAAAATAGAGGTTTCCATCTTTATCTACATGAGAACCTCTTGAATTGCATTCTATACCAAAGAAACCTTCGTCTTTACCGTAGAATTGTATGTTAGAAATTTCACTTTTAGCATCAATCGTAATTTTGTCAAGACCTTTATTGGTTCCTACCCAAATATTTCCTTCTTTGTCTTTATCCATAAGATAAATAATAGAAGAGTTTAAACCATCTTTGTCTGTGTAAGGAATGAATTTGTCTCCAACTAATTTGCTAATACATCGATCTGTTCCTACCCATATAATGCCGTTTTGATCCTCAGTTATACTTCCGATATAAGAATTACAAAGACCATCAGTTATCCCGTATTTTCTAAAACCTCCTTCGTAATGCTTTATCAAACCGTCATTTGTTCCAAGCCATACAATTCCTTTTCGATCTTCAAAAATGGAATAGACAATACCTTCAGGAAGTCCGTTTTTTGTTGTGTAGTTTGTAATTTTTCCATTCTTAATTATAGAAATCCCCTGAGTTGTACAAACCCACAATCGATTTTGATTGTCATATAATAGTGAGTTTACATAGTTATTTACAAGTCCATCGTTGGTTGTTATGGTCGAAAATAGACCGTTATTAAACTTAACCAATCCCTTATTCGTTCCAATCCAGATATTGTGTTGGTTGTCTTTAGTTATTGACCTTATTTTATTGCTCGGTAAACCATCTTTTTCGGTGTAATTAATAACTTTTTGTCCATCATAAACAAAACAACCATCGGATGAAGACCCTACCCATAGCCTGTTTTTGTAATCTGTTTGAATGGCGAAATTATTTCCTTGTTTTAGTCCTTCTATGTTAGAATAATTAACAAAGTCAGAATAGGAGTATTGAAGTAATCCTTCGCCTGAAGTTCCGATCCAAGTGTTGTTTTGATTGTCACAAAATAAAGAAAGTACAAAATCTGTTTGAAGTCCATTTTTAGTGGAAATGTTAATTAGTTTATTGTTTATTTTGTTAAAAACACCTTGTGTTCTGGTAAGAAACCAAAGGTTATTTTCTTTGTCGAATTGTATTTTAGAAATTTTAGTCTTGGCGTTTAGTTCCTTGTTTAAGTTGAAAATAGTTGTTTTATTGTTTTTCAAAAAATAGATGTTATTATCTATCGCAAAATAAATTGTATTATCTTTTGTGATGTAAAAACTCTCCATTGCTTTTTTAGAATAATAAAATTGAGAACAACTATTTGTTTTTTCATTCAGTTTAAATATATCATTATTGGTGAGTATATACATCCCGCTTTCATTCCCTTTTAAATCTAGTATCTTTTGATTGGTGGGAAAAGAAATTTTATGCCATTTATTAGCTTTGTATTTAAAAAGGAGATTTTTTTTTGAAGCATATAAATGTTTGTCTATTTGATTGAAATAAACAAATTCAAAACTAGTTTCATTGTTGTTTAATGAGCTTATTTTTTCATTCTTATAAACTGAAATAGCACCCCAAGTCGAAGCAAAATATAGCGTATTGTTTTCTCCTTCTGTTATTGAATTTATAATGTTTCCATCTAAACCGTCATTTTCGTTAAAGACCTTAAAGTTGGAGCCGTCAAATCGAGCTACACCTCCCCCCGAAGTTCCAGCCCAAAGGTAGCCCAAGTTGTCTTGAAAAATAGTCTTTACCTCTGATTGCGGTAAGCCTTCCGAAACATTATACTGTTTTAGAAAGTGTTGTTGACTTCTTATGTCAATAAATGAGATAAGAACAATAAAAAAAGCTAATATATGGGGGTAGATGTTTTTCATTTTATTTGCTTACTTTTTCTTTGAGCTCCTTCTTTGTGGTTTTTTATATTTCGTTTTTATAATACGTCTATAGCTACCTCCCAAATTGGTTTGAGAGTTTTTTTCGTTCTTTCCGTGGTAAGCTCCACCTCCTTCTTTGCTTAGTTTCGCTTCTCTAAGGTAGTTCTTTTGTTGGTAAGAAGGTCTTTCTTCGTCTGTAAAAACTTTTGAAACCTCTACTTGTTCAGGAAAATCTAGCATTGGAATTTCTTTTTTCATCAATTCCTCAATTTCCATTTGGTATTCTTTCTCTACTTCATTAATAAATGAAATTGCAATCCCTTTTGCCTCAGCTCTTCCTGTTCTTCCTATCCTGTGAATGTAGTTTGCTGCATTGTTCGGCATGTCAAAGTTGATAACATGAGAAACTTCTCTAATGTCCATCCCTCTGGCAATAATTTCTGTAGCAATTAGGATTCGATATGTTCCATCTTCAAAAGCCTCAAGCGTTCTAAATCTTAAGTTTTGTGCTTTATTGGAGTGCATTACGCCAATTTTACCAGGGTATTTAGCTTCAATTTCATTGTATAGTCTATCTGCTAGTTTTTTACTGGCAACAAAAATAAGCCCTTTTGTAATCGTTTTGTCAATGTCTAACAAATGATTCAGTAAATTGACTTTAGTATAGTAATTAGGTACATCGTAAGCTGTTTGTTTAATTTTAGCTAATGGAGTTCCACTTCTTACAATCTCAATTTTTTGAGGTTTAATAAAAAACTGGTCACTAATTCGTTCTATATCTTCGTTTGTAGTCGCAGAAAATAAGATATTTTGTCTTCTTTCTGGTAGTAAGTCTAAAATATTTTCTATTTGTGTTCTAAAACCCAATTCAAGCATTTCGTCCATTTCATCAATCACAAATTGTTTAATGTTTTTAAGGCGAAGTATTTTAGTTAAAGCTAAATCAACTAATCGACCAGGTGTTGCAACTAATATATCTACACCATCATATATTAACTGTTTTTGAGTGTTTATGTTAGTACCTCCATAAACTCCAACAATTCTTACAGTCATGTATTTAGTCAGGCTTTTTGCTTCATTTACAACCTGAGCAACTAGCTCTCTAGTTGGTACGATGATCAGAACTCTCGGTTGACGTTGTTCCGAGTATTTTAATTGTCTTAAAATAGGCAAGAGGTAGGCAATTGTTTTTCCTGTTCCTGTTTGAGCAACTCCAATCATATCTTTTCCAGACATTATTAAAGGGAAAGCTTGTTCCTGAATCGGGGTAGGATGAGGGTATTCTAAATCTTCTATTGCATTAAGAAGAGGTCTCGATATGTTTAATTCGTTAAAATTCACGGTTTGTTTTTTAGTTGTAAAGTCTTTTTTTAGCCAATTCTTTGGCTAGGTAATGTCCAACGTATTCATGAGCTTTTATATTCCAATGCCCCTGTTTTTTTGTTGCTTTCCAATATTTAGGTTCAAAACCTATTGTTTTAAAATGATGTAATAAAGGACTCAAAGATATAAAGTTTTTTTTGGAAACATAATTGTAAAATTCTTTTGGTAGCTTTTCTGAATTCCGATAAACAAATAATACGTCTTCAGTATTTAAAGTCTCTAGTATTTTCTTAACCGTTGGAGTTAATGTTTCTACTTTATCTTTTCTAGAAACTTTCTTTTTATCTTCTATATATAATTTATCCAAAAGTTTCGGTAACACTCCTTTAGTCAGCCTTTGCGTATTGCAATTACTAAGCATATTCATAAAAGTAGAGTTGGTTCTCAAAAAACTAGAAGTTTTATAATGTTCTAAGTGTTCTTTGTCAAAGTCTAAACTGATTTGTAGTGAATCGTGAACTAGATTTAGCTTGGGGTTTAATAAATCTCCTTTTGCTATTTTTAAATCATCTAATTCAAATACAATAATTGTTAAGTCAGATTTGTAAGGTTTTGCTTTAAGCTCGTAGGTGGTGTAAATATCTTCTATTTCGCTTCCTTCAAATCCAAAATTCAATATTTCAATATCTTTTCCTTCGGGGTTCTTCTTTTTTAATTGTTCTTTTAGAATCGTAGCAAAATGATCTCTTTCAAAAACTTGAGAAGCTTGTACAAAAGAGTCTCCAAGGATAGAAATTCTAAAGGTATTTTCTTTTTTTTGAAAAGAAATTTCTTTTCCTTTTATACGATCGCTATTGTAATTTTGAATAGAGAAACCTTCGTTAAAATAAACCATGTTAGTTACTTTTCTAAAGTCGATTCCTCTTCCTGGTACGTATTCGTGAGGAGAAGTTCGGACTACCCCTGCGTATTTCATATACAAATCAACAATTCCAATTACCAATAAGAATGTAGTACAGAAAATAAAAATATTTTTAATTAATTTAAACATCTAAAATTGAAAATATACAAATGGTAATGGGTCAGATTGAAACATAAATAAAAGGGTAACTAAAAACAAAGCGCTTAAAATAGCAAATTCCATTGGTTTGTTTTTCAAAGCGAGTAAAAAAGTGTGTTTTCCTGTTTTATATTCTAATATATCAAATAAAAATGAAAGAGAAAGAAAAGAAAGCGTAATTCCAATAAACTTCCATGTAAAGTCACTTGACTCCCAATTTATCATTTTATTAAAAAACAAAACTTGATCATCTAATTTTGTTAGCCTAAAAATCAAGAATGTAAAAGCTGCAATTAGATAGGTAAATATAATGTTTACAATAAGTTTTAAATCAATAAGAGAAGTGATTTTCACAGGTTTACTGTCTAATTTATTTGAGCCTATCATTTTTTTATGAATAGAAAGAAATAGTCCGTGCAAGCCACCCCATATTACAAAGTTTAGACTAGCACCATGCCACAACCCTCCGAGTAGCATTGTTATAAACAGGTTTATTTTAGTCTTAAAACCTCCTTTTCTATTTCCGCCAAGCGAAATGTATAAATAATCTTTTAGCCAAGACGATAGAGAAATGTGCCACCTCCTCCAAAATTCAGTTATGTTTCTTGATAAATAGGGTTGTTCAAAGTTTTTCATTAGTTCAAACCCTAAAAGCTTGGCGGTTCCTCTTGCAATATTCGAATATCCAGAAAAATCGGCATAAATTTGAATCGAGAAAATAAAAGCAGCCGCAATTAATTCCGCAGACTTATAGTCTTGAATGTTACTAAAAATGTGATCGACATATCGTCCTGCAGTATCTCCAATCATTACCTTTCTAAAGAGTCCTGTTACAATTAAATGAATCCCTTTTTCTATTTGAATTCGATTAGGAACTTGTTTTTTACTGATTTGAGGAAGTAAGTCAACGGCTCGCTCTATTGGTCCAGCAACTAGCTGAGGGAAGAAGGAAACAAATAAAGCAAAATCAATAATGTTTTTTGTTGGTTTTAATTTACCTCTGTAAATATCGATAGAATAGGAGAGGGTTTGAAAAGTGTAAAAAGAAATTCCTACAGGTAGTAATATATTTAGGTGCAGATAATCGAAATGAATCCCTAGAGTACTTCCGATTTTTTCAAAAGACTCTATAAAGAAGTTAAAATATTTAAAGAAGCCTAAGATTCCCAAATTTATAATTACGCTGACAAGCATAAAATTTTTCTTCTTTTTTTGAGAAGAAGCTTTTTCTATTTGTAATCCAATATAAAAATCAATAAGGGTAGAAAGTAATAACAGTCCGCAGAATCTCCAGTCCCAATATCCGTAAAAAAAATAACTAGCTAAAAGCAAAAACAGGTTACGTCCTTTTTTTTTAGGTATTAAATAGTAGATTGGTAAAATCACACCTAAAAAAATGAAGAATATAAATGAATTGAATAACATTGGAGGTAATTATCTTTATTGAATTTTAGGCAAACGAAGCGTTTTTTTGTTAAAAGTTTTACAAAAATAACCAAATAGGTCAATTATAGGAGTAAGTTTGATGCAATTTTTAAATATATTGTGCGTTTAACAATCAAATTATTATCTTTGCGCTTTAATATAGAGTATAAACCGATTAGCTATTTGTTTTTTTTGTAAGGTATAACGAAAGATTATAGTGTAATAGGTAAAAGATTATCAGTTAATTATGAAAAGTAAATTATTAGTTATAATATTGGTTTTAAGTTCTCTTTTTTTAGGGGGTTGCTCTGAATATAATAAGATTTTAAAAAGTAATGATTACGAATTAAAATACGCCAAAGCTATAGAGTATTATAACGATGGAGAATATTTTAAATCACTTCCTTTGTTTGAAGAATTAATGTCGTTTTTTAAAATGACAGACAAAGGGGAGGATGTCTATTATTACTACGCTCAAAATCAGTATGCTGTAAAAGAATTTTATCAAGCGTCGTATTATTTTAAACGTTTTGCAAAGAATTATCCTAATAGTCCTAGAGCCCAAGAATGCGCTTTTCTTTCGGCTGTATGTAAAAAAGAAATTTCTCCTGATTATAATTTAGATCAAACAGAGACTTATGCCGCAATAGATGCTTTTCAATTGTTTATGGATCGCTATCCCAATAGTAGTTTGGTCGATTCTAGTAATACAATTATTAGAGAATTGCGAACTAAGTTAGAACGAAAAAGTTATGAAACTGGAATGTTATACTATAAGATGGAAAAATACAGATCTGCAATTATAGCTTTTAATTCAACATTAAAGACTTATCCAGATACAGATTATAGAGAAGAAATTTTGTTTTTAATTGTAAAATCTAATTATGAATTTGCAATTAATAGTATAGAATCAAAAAAAAGTGAAAGATTTAAGGAAACTATAAAATCTTATCATACCTTTGTGGATTCGTTTGGTAGTAGCAAAAAATTAAAGCAAGCCGAAAATTATTACAGTACGAGTATTAAAGAATTGGAAAAATTAAAAGAAGCTAATTAATAGAGATTATGGCATATAGAGATAGTACAGCAGAGAAGACGACAGTAACTAGAGATTTAGATGTTTTGTCTGAACAAGCAGAAGGTAATATTTACGAATCAATCGTTGTTTTTTCTAAACGAGCAAATCAAATAAACACAGAACTTAAAGAAGAATTATCTTCAAAGTTGGATGAATTTGCTTCGACAACAGATAATTTAGAAGAAATTTTTGAAAACAGAGAGCAAATTGAGGTTTCTCGTTTTTACGAAAGATTACCTAAGCCAGGAGCTATGGCTATTCAAGAGTTTGAAGAAGAAAAACTTTCTTGGAAAGCAAAAGGTGAGTAATAGATGTTAAAAGGCAAAAAAATAATACTTGCGGTTACTGGAAGTATTGCCGCATATAAAGCAACTTACATTGTAAGAGAATTAATAAAATCAGGGGCGTCTGTCAGAGTAATTATGACAGAGGCCTCTTGTCGTTTTATTACACCGTTAACTTTATCTACATTATCTAAAAATCCTGTCTTAATTGATTTTACTAAAAGTTCTAAAACAGGAGAATGGAATAATCATGTAGATATGGGATTATGGGCAGATGCTTTTTTGGTTGCTCCAGCTACAGCAAATACATTATCTAAAATGGTGTCGGGTCATGCCGATAGCTTTTTAATGGCTACATTTCTTTCTGCAAAATGTCCCGTTTTCGTGGCGCCTGCTATGGATCTAGACATGTTTAAACATGAATCGACAAAAAGTAATCTCGCATTGCTAAAAGAAAGGTCAGTTGAAATTATAGCTCCAGAAAGTGGTGAGTTAGCCAGTGGATTGGTAGGAGAAGGACGTCTTGCTGAACCTGAAAATATAAAGGAGTATTTAGAGGCTTATTTTAAAACAAGTCAACCTCTTTTGGGTAAGAAAGTCTTAATAACTGCAGGGCCTACTTTTGAACCAATAGATCCCGTTCGTTTTATCGGGAATCATTCTTCTGGTAAAATGGGATATGCAATTGCTGAAAAGGCAAGAGCGTTAGGCGCAAACGTAACATTGGTTTCAGGACCAACAGCATTGGTCCCCCCCGAGGGAGTGTCTCGTTTAAACATAACCACGGCAAACGAATTATTTGAAACTTGTAAAGAGCATTACGCAGAACAAGACATTATTATTATGGCGGCGGCAGTTGCTGATTACACTCCGAAAACAGTTTCAACTATTAAAATTAAAAAGAAAGCTGATGATTGGAGCATCGAACTTGAAAAGACCGTAGATGTTTTGAAGTGGGTTGGAGAAAATAAAATTGATGGACAATTTTTAGTAGGCTTTGCTTTGGAAACGAATAATGAAGAAGAAAATGCACATAAAAAATTGGTTAAAAAGAATTTAGATTTTATTGTTTTAAATTCATTACAAGATAAAGGTGCTGGTTTTAAGCACGACACAAATAAGATAAAAATATTAACGAAAGATAATAAAAAGGTCGAATTTGAGTTAAAGACAAAAGATGAAGTCGCAAACGATATTTTGTCGCAAGTTTTAATCGAAAGTGGTTTAAATTAAGAATAAAGACTCCTCGTAAATTTATAGGATATGATGAAAATAGTTTTAATTACCGTTTTATTATTTGTAGGTGCATTTAGTAACTTTGCTCAAGAACTAAGTTGTCAAGTTTCTGTAATAGCTCCAACTTTGCAAGGAACCTCTGCTAATGAAGAAATAAAAGCAGCCTTAAAAGCATCGGTCTTTGAGTTTATGAATGAAACAAAATGGACTTCCGATAATTTTAAACCAGAAGAACGAATTGAGTGTAATATTTTAATTAATATATCGAAAGTTGTATCTGCTAATGTTTATGAAGGTTCTATTCAAGTTTCTTCGTCAAGACCTGTTTTCAATTCGGATTATAAAACACGTTTATTAAATCAAAGAGATAAAAATATACGATTTAAATACATGAGAAATACTTCATTTGTTTATAGACCAAATGCTATTTCTGAAGGGATTACAGATGTTTTAGCATATTATGCAAATATTATTATTGGCTTAGATTACGATTCGTTTTCGTTAAAAGGAGGGCAACCTTATTTTTTGAAAGCACAACAAATAGTGTCTAATTATTCGAATAACCAAGATGATAAAGGATGGAGTGCTAAGTTTTTGAACAATAGATTTCACTTGGTTAATAATCTGTTGCAAGAGACTTATGAACCGTTAAGAATTTGCTATTATGATTACCATATGAAAGGAATGGATATTCTTTACGATAAAAAAGATGAAGGGGTTCTTAATATGCTTGCTGCAGTGAAATTAATAGAAGAAGTTTATAAAATTAGACCAGGATCGTTCAATATCCAAGCTTTCTTTAGTGCCAAATCAGATGAATTGATTAATATTTATGTTAAAGCGCCTTCAACTATTCGAATGCAAGCGTTCAATTTATTTTCAAAATTAGATCCTGGACACATTACGCAATATAATAAAATAAAAAACGGTAAAAAATAATTAGCATGAATCAATTTGTAGGTTTAGGAGTAGCGTTAGTTACTCCATTTAGCGATAGTGGAGCGGTAGATTTTGAAGGGTTAGAAAAATTGGTAGAACACCAAATTTTAAACAATGTAGATTATTTAGTCGTTCAAGGAACAACAGGAGAAGTCGCTACGTTGTCAGCAGAAGAAAAAACAGCTGTTTTGGACTTTGTTATAAAAATAAACAATAAGCGATTACCAATTGTATTTGGAGTAGGAGGAAACAATACATCGGATGTTGTAAATACGCTACAAGAATTAAATACATCAGGTATAGATGCGATTCTTTCGGTTAGCCCTTATTATAATAAACCTTCTCAAGAGGGGATATATCAGCATTTCAAAGCTGTGGCTAAAGCTACGAAACTTCCAATTATTCTGTATAATGTACCAGGAAGAACGAATAGCAATGTTTTACCCGAAACAATTATACGAATTGCTAAGGATTGTGAAAACGTTATAGCGGTCAAAGAAGCATCAGGGAATTTAAATCAGATTATGACATTGATCGAGAATAAACCAAAAGGGTTTTTAGTTATTTCAGGAGATGATGATTTAGCAATGCCTTTATTGGCTTGTGGAATAGACGGTTTAATTTCAGTCGTTTCAAATGCTTACCCTAAAAAAACAGCCGAAATGATTCATGCTGGTTTAAAAGGAGATTTTACGATAGCAAAAGAAAAACACTACGAATTGTTTCAATTTATTAATGCAATATTTGAAGATGGTAATCCGAGTGGCGTTAAATATGCGTTAAGTTTGATGGGGATTTGTAAAAACAATGTGCGTTTGCCTTTGGTGAGTGTAAATCAAAATACACAAAACAATTTAGATAGATTAGTAAATATTATAGAGTAAAAAACATGAAAAAAGCACTATTATATTTGTTGTTAGGAATTGGAATTCTGAGTTGTGCAAAAGTTCCAATTACAGGAAGAAGACAAAACAATTTGATGAAAGAAACAAATCTAATTGAAATGTCTAAAAAACAATACACTGAGTTCTTATCAACGGCTAAAGTTTTGCCAGATAACGATAAAAGAACCCAAAGAGTTGCAAGAGTAGGGAATAGGATAAAAGTAGCTACCGAAACATTTTTGAATAGTAAAGGCTACGCTAAGAGGTTAGATGGTTTTGTATGGGAGTTTAAAACGGTAGATGAAAATATAGTGAATGCTTGGTGTATGCCAGGTGGAAAAGTTTGTGTTTATACAGCAATACTGGACTTATGTAAAACAGACGACGAGTTAGCGGTAGTTATGGGGCATGAAATCGCTCACGCAATAGCCCGACACGGAAATGAAAGAATGAGTAATCAAATGGTTGTAAATGGAGTTGGTTCTGTATTGTCTCCACAAGATCCAAGTCAAGTGAGTATTTTCCAACAAGTTTTTATGGGGTCAGCAAGTTTAGGTATGTTAAAGTATGGTCGTAATCACGAATCTGAAGCAGATAAATTAGGACTAGTATTTATGAAAATAGCAGGCTATAATCCCGAAGCTGCAATTGGTTTTTGGGAGAAAATGGCTTCTACAGGAGGTCAAAAACCACCAGAAATTTTTAGTACACACCCAAGTGATGAAAGAAGAATAAAAGATATAAAAGAATTTTTAACAGAAATAGATAC
>WFNC01000603.1 GCA_015488785.1 Flavobacteriales bacterium
CTTTAAAAGCCCTTTGATTTATTTCAAAGGGCTTTTTTTGTATATTTGAGTTATGAATTGTTCGTTTTCTTATGCGAAGTTTGGTTGTGTTGGTTTGAATAGAAGAGATTTCTTTGGTTCTAACATTGTAACTTTTAGCGATTATTATCCTTTTGGGATGGTTATGAGGAATGGTGGAGCAAATTATCGATACAATTTCCAAGGACAAGAATCTGATGATGAAGTTAAAGGGAAAGGAAATTCCTATACAACAAAGTTTAGACAATATGACTCTAGGCTAGGAATGTGGCTAAGTATAGCCCCACTTGGAGGTAAATTTCCTTGGCAATCTCCTTATGTAGCCTTTGATAATAATCCCGTTTACTATAACGATCCTTTAGGCCTAGCTTCAAAAGGTCCAGGTAAAAAAATTAGTTCAAAAAGGCGATATAAAGTAGGTAAAAATAGATGGAGAAGAGGACCTAAAGGAAAACGAAATCAATCTAGAATGTCTTTAGCTCAAAGTCTAGGTCATGGACTTAGAAAAATTAAAAACGGGGGTCAAAGAACCTTTGGAGGGAGGAAGAGCAAAGCTCAAACAGTTAATTTAGGTAAGTGGAAGAGCTCAGAATGGGAAGTGACTTTAAATCAAAGTTTTTCTGGAAATCATACAATTTATAATCATTTGAATATGCCTTTGGGCGCAAGATTAACAGGTATTAAAACGACTGTAGATAGAGGAAATCAATTATTTAAAAACCTTAATTATGTTGGCGTGAAAGGTTACGGAGCTAACGGCTTTAGAACTCGTTTTTCAAGCCCCGGCTTCTCAACAGGATTTATACCTGATATGTTTAGTGGCAAGTTTTTCTCTTCAGGAACTTCAAAACCTTTCCCTCTTATGAATTTAGCCATAAAATATTTAATGACTAAATTAAGTTTATCTACTTTTGGATTAATAATACCTCCTTTTGGAACAGATATCGGTCAAGATTTTAGAAGGCTAACAGCTGCACTTTATTTAGGTAATAGATTGAATCCTATATTTAGAAAAACAACATTATTACAAATAGATATAAAAACAGCAGGAACAATAAAAATTATGCAAGAGATTAAATATATGCATATGGTACGTAGAAATCCCAATTGGTTTCAAAAGGTTTTTATGATGAATTATTAATCTCTGAAAGAATGTTTTTTTATAAAATTATATTTTTTACTCTCATTCAATTACTATTACTTAGTAGTTATTCACAAAACTTAGTGTTAAACCCTAGTTTTGAAGACAATAAAAGGAGGAGAGAAGATTGCCCAACTTTATTTTCCTTAAATGGTGTTAATGATTGGAAGCAGGTATGCGCAGGCAGTGTGGATTATTATAAGGATGGAATTAAATGTTCCCGTAAATCTCATAAAACAAAATCTCATACTGGAAATCGTTATATTGGAGAATTTAGTGTTGTATCTAAATTTAGGAAATACTATAGAGAGTATTTTCAAGGAAGATTTATAAAGCCTTTACAAAAAGGAAAAGAATATAACATTGAATTTTATGTATTGTTAAGCGAATGGTCTAAAATAGCAGTCTCAGATATGGGAGCATATATTAATGATGCTCCCATTTATAGAAAAGGGGTTAGAAGGTTAAAATTACATCCTCAGATTAAAAGTGAATTACCTGTTACAAATAAAAATGACTGGACAAAAATAAGTGGAGTATATACAGCAATTGGAGGAGAAAAATATATCACTATTGGTAATTTTCAAAAATATAGGAAGCTAAAAAAGAGCATTACTAATTCAGGCTATTTTTCTTCTTATTATTATATTGATGATATTTCAGTAACAGAAATCACAGAAGAATTTAAAGAGTTAAAAAAAGATAGTTTAATACCTATAGAAAATACTAATATATCCGTTTTACCATCAATTAATGATAGTATCCGTTTATCATCCATACAATTTGAAACTAACAGTTATAACTTAATAGATTCAACAACAAAGGAATTAGATAAATTAGCGGATTATCTTTTATTAAATCCTTTTCTTAAAATTGAAATATATGGTCATACTGACAGTATAGGAAGCGTAAAATATAATTATAAACTATCTTTAAATAGAGCGAAAGAAATAGAAAAATACTTGATTGAGAAAGGAATAAGTGTAAATAGAATTAAAGCCATTGGCTATGGAGCAATGATTTCAATAGCGAACAATAATACCGAAAT
The DNA here is from genome assembly GCA_015488785.1 of Flavobacteriales bacterium. Lineage (GTDB taxonomy): Bacteria > Bacteroidota > Bacteroidia > Flavobacteriales_D > Parvicellaceae > S010-51. Next base: position 2,208 of record WFNC01000603.1, read on the forward strand.
AGGAAGAAAACAAAACCGAAGAATTGAGATTGTGATAACGGATGTTTTTAATTTATAAAATAAAGATAAAAAAACAGAGCATTGCAATCCTGCCCCCCACTTCTGCAATTCCGTAAACTCCATTGCCCTCCCCTTGGAAAAGTTGTATTCTCTTTCTCTTTTAGTCGTTCCTCCTGCTCGTTTCGTTCATTAGTTAGTTTTACTATTTAGACGTTTGAAGAGACCTAATAAATTGTTCAATTAGATAATCACTAAAAATGAATTTTTGAATTCAATATTCTGGAAGATAAATTAATTTGCTCAATGCAATTAACTTTTTAGAAAAAAGAAAGATTCAAAAAAAAACGTAAAGCTATTTGGTATGAGTATATTTTGATTAATTTCACCATGTTGTTTTTGTGATTTAAAATAGAACTAACCATGCCATATATTTCAACAGTCAACTATAAATTAGAAAAAGAGCATCCTTTTCCTTATAATATTCCAGCGATTAAATACGCTAAGAATATAGACCTATCTCAAACTGTAAACATAATAGTTGGAGAAAACGGAACAGGAAAATCTACTTTTTTAGAAACATTAGCCTATCGATTACAATTGCCGTTAATGCATGGAGGCTATCATGGGAAAGGTTTTGAGGCAGCTAAAAACCTTATAAAACACCTAGAAGTTGAGTATAATATTTTCAGAACAATCGGTTTTTTCTTTAGAGCTGAGGATTTTGGAAATTTAGTTAATGCCTCAGATATGAGAGATAGAGAACTTCACGAAAGTATAGCTGATATTGAAGGAGAAGTATCCGATTCTATTATTCAAGAAATGAAAGATAGTCAAAATTTTCAGTTACATCACATGAGGTTAAAATTTGGACAAGATTTACAAAGTTTTTCCCATGGAGAAGCTTATTTGCATATTATGCAACAACAAATAGTAGGAAGAGGAATCTATTTACTTGATGAGCCTGAAGCTGCATTATCTCCAGCGAGGCAATTAGCATTAATCACCTTTATTAGAAATCATCTACGAAAACACCAGTCTCAATTTATAATTGCCACTCACTCTCCAATATTAATGTCTTATCCTCAAGCAAATATTTATGAGGTAAGTGATTCTGGAATGTCCAAAAGTTCTTTAGAAGACTTGGAGCATTATTCTATAACCAAAAACTTCCTTAATAATCCAGACAGCTTTTTGAGATTTTTATAAACGTTACATTTCACGGATTCTGCAATAGAAGTGGTCTATATTTAAAAAAACGGATAGTAATAATTCGAAGAGTTCAAATGATATTTTATAAAGATCTCTTTATTTTTTTTCTTATAAAATCGAAACCTTATTGTACAAAATCTAGTACAGGTTAAAACTGCATTATCTTTATATAAATATATCGCTATGACTATTACAACATACTCTAATTTTAGACAAAATTTAAAAACACTTTTAGACGGAGTCTTTATCTCACATGCACCACTATATGTAAAGCGAAGAAATCATGAAGATGTGGTAGTTTTATCCAAATCTGATTATGAAGGTTTACAAGAAACTTTATATTTATTAGGAAGTCCAAAAAACGCTGAAAGACTACTGAATGGTATAGAAAAATATAAGGCTGGAAAATTTTCAGAAAAAAACTTAATTGAAGAATGAAGTTACTTTGGATTGAAGAGGGTTGGGAAGATTATTCTTATTGGCAAAAGACAGATAAAAAAGTTGTAAAAAAAATAAACACCCTAATTAAAGACGCAATGAGAACACCATTCGAAGGCATAGGAAAGCCAGAGTCTTTAAAACATAGTCTTTCTGGTTGGTGGTCTCGAAGAATTGATATAGTGCATCGATTAGTTTATAAACATGAAAATGAGACATTAATTATTCTTTCATGTAGAAAACATCTTGAATTCAGCAGGCGCATTTCAATACCTAATTGAATTGTGTTGAAATCCAAATTAAATTCATTATTTTTTCTTATATTTGTTATTGCAAAATAGGAAAACTTTAGGCGATTTTTTGAACCGAAGTTTATCTTGTATAGTGAGGGGGTAAACTCTCACTATTTTTTTGCTCTGCAAAAAGCAAAATAAAAAAACTTAACCGACATTTCCCACCCCGTTTTCAAAAAGAGGAATAATTTATTTTCAACATTAAAATCTGGATAACGTTTAGGATTCTGAAGGATATAACTATCAATAATTTCTATTTTTCAAAAAACAGAAAAAAAGTAAGCGTACGGCTAACTATATCTTGTGAGATATTCAAAACATTCTGATTTTTGTATAGAAACAAACAAAAGGATTTATGTTAGGATTAGGTGATTAGTTTCACCACATTGTTCTCTTTTCTTTATTTTTATAAAAAGGGGTAATTACCCCTCGCCTATCGGGGCGAGTCCCAATTCCTCGAAGAGTCGCCGAAGGCTTTTGTGGGAATTTATAGAAAAGAAATGATAACTTGTTTTAAATTTGTTAACCAATAAAATATAACAAAAAATGAAACAAGTTTACCATTCCAATTCAACAACAAATGTACGCTTACGAAGCGAGATACAGAAAAGTAATTTATCTAATGTGGCTTTATCGTTGCAGTATGGCGTTTCGACAAAGACTATTTCTAAATGGAAAGGTAGGACTTTGTTTACAGATAAAAGTTCTCGCCCAAATACAATACGATACTCTCTAAGCGATTTAGATCAGCTAATCGCTATAGAGCTTAGAACTATTACTTGGTGGTCTTTAGATGAAATCACTGAAGCTATAGATCCTGAGAACCCTACTAAAATTAGAAGTGCTGTTTACAGAACTTTTTGTCGAGAAGGAATTAATACTGTTCCTGAAAAGGAGAAAGAAAAAGCTAAAAAGTTTAAAGAGTATGATCCAGGATACCTTCATATAGATGTAACTTATTTACCGAAAATAAACGGGGTGAAATATTACCTTTTTGTTGCAATAGATAGAGCTACAAGAACTATATACTTTAAAATATATGATGCTAAAACAAGTACTAACGCTGAAAGTTTTATGAAAGAGTGTCTAGTTTTTTTCCCTTTTGGAATCACCCATGTTTTAACCGACAATGGACTTGAATTTACAAACCGTTTGCTCAAGAATAAAAAAGGTGAATACTGTGCAAAACCAAGTAAATTAGACAATCTATGCAAAGAAAATAATATCGACCATCGATGTACAAAGCCTTTCACACCTAAGACTAATGGAATGGTAGAAAAAGCAAATGACATCATTAAGAAAAAAACTATAAAGCAAAACAAGTATTCGTCTCTTAAGGAAATGGATGAAGATTTAACAAAATTCCTAATACATTATAATCTGTACAGAAGGCACGGAAGCCTTAGGCGTGAATTAAAAGTTAAAACTCCTTTTGATGCAGTAACAAAATGGCATGAATTAGATTCCGAAATTTATAAGGAAATTCCATTGGATTATTAAAAATAAAAAGACTAAACTTGAAACAAAAATTTAAAACAAGACATAAGGAATAACCTTGTGAAACTTAACGCTTTTTTATTTCCGTTTTTTTAACGGAATAAAAAAAGCGAGTGCGGATAGCTCGCTCGAACGCCCAAATTATTTCAGTTTACCAGCCCATAATATTGCTAAATAACAAAGGAATCCCATCGTTATAAATCCGATTGTTAAGGGAAAAACGGTATTGTTGTAGCTTAAGCCGATGTAAATTCCAAAAGGCACCGAAATTAGGGTTGATAAAGCTCCTACTACGGAAGATCCTGTTCCTGCGACATGCCCTAAGGGTTCCATTGCTAATGCGTTTAGGTTTCCAAATAAAATGCCTGTAAAAAATAGAATTACGATTAAAAAGAAGAGTAAAAAAGCTAAGCTTGGGACCCCACTATACAGGAACAAAAACAGAAGAAAAGTCGTTGAAAAACCTATAATTGAAAGAGATGCTAATTTGACCATTTTAACCATTCCATATTTTTTGACAAATAACTGTCCGTTTAAAATAGCCCCTGCTCCTACTGATAATGCCAGTAATGCAAATACAAAAGCATAGTTTTTTCCGAGTCCATAGGTGTCTTGAAATAGTTGTTGAGATGAATTTAAGTAGCCTAAAAATAAGCTCGATATAAACCCTGCTGCGAAAATATAGCCCAAAGATGTTCTGGTTTTTAGAATTTGTTTAGTGACTTTAACTATTCGGGAAAAAGACAATTTGTGTTTATCTTCTTCGGCTAAGGATTCCGGCATTCTTGTTTTAAACCAAACCAGTAAGAAAATGGAATAAAATAGAAAAAAGATAAAAATATATTGCCACGGTGCAAACATTAATATTAACTGACCTAGCGCTGGAGCTAAAACGGGTACTATAATAAAGATAGCCATTACGACCGACATTATTTTAGCCATTTCTTCGCCTCCAAAACGATCTCGAACCAAGGCGACACTTATAATACGAGGACCTGCAATTCCAAAACCTTGGATAAATCGTCCAACTAACATTAAATAAAGTGAAGAACTAAAAAGAGACGTTAATGTTCCTAAAATAAATATACCAAAACCAATGTAAATAGAAGGTTTTCTACCGTAACTATCGGATATTGGGCCATAAAACAATTGACCAAAAGCTATTCCTAGAAACAGAAGAGAGATTATAAGTTGATTGTCGTTTTTATCTACAACTCCCAATTGTGCACCAATAAGAGGCAAGGCAGGCAACATCATATCTATAGCAAGGGCTACCAAAGCCATCATTAATCCAATTAGGACAATGAATTCTTTTTGGCTCGGTTCTTTTTTTAATTTATTCATGAATAGGTGTTGTTCGGCTAGTTTGATTTAATCTTTTTCTGTAAAAGTAGCTTAATAATGATTACTTCATAAAATATATTGTTCAAAATTAAAATATTGCTTAACTTTGGGCTATTATTTTTTATACTAAATTATTACACAACATAAAGATATGAACTACGACGTTATAGTAATCGGTAGCGGTCCAGGAGGATACGTTACAGCAATAAGAGCTTCACAATTGGGGTTGAAAACTGCAGTGATAGAGAAAGAGGCAATTGGAGGAATTTGTTTAAACTGGGGATGTATTCCAACAAAGGCATTGTTGAAAAGTGCTAATGTATTTGATTACATTAACCATGCAGCTGATTATGGAATAACGGTAAAAGAATCTTCGGCTGATTTTGGTGGGATTGTAAAAAGAAGTAGAGGTGTTGCCGAAAAAATGAGCGGAGGTGTTCAATTCTTAATGAAAAAGAACAAAATTGACGTAATAATGGGAACGGCTACTGTAAAACCAGGGAAAAAAGTTTCTGTGACTGACGACAAAGGAGTCGCTACTGAATATGCTGCTAAAAATATAATTGTAGCAACTGGTGCTCGTTCTAGACAATTACCAAACTTGCCACAAGATGGGAAAAACATTATTGGGTACAGAGAAGCTTTAACTTTACCTACTTTACCTAAAAAAATGGTTGTCGTTGGTTCGGGAGCTATTGGTGTTGAATTTGCTTATTTTTATAGTACAATGGGAACGGAAGTAACGGTTGTAGAATATATGCCAAATATTGTTCCTGTAGAAGATATTGATGTTTCTAAGGCTTTAGAAAAATCGTTTAAGAAACAAGGAATAAAAGTAATGACAAACTCTTCTGTTGAAGCCGTTGATACTGCTGGAAAAGGTTGTAAAGTAAAAGTAAAAACTAAAAAAGGAGAAGAAATAATCGAATGTGATGTTGTTCTTTCTGCTGTTGGTATAGTGGCTAACATTGAAAATATTGGTTTAGAATCTGTAGGAATTGCTACTGATAAAGGACGTATTTTGGTTAACGATTTTTATGAAACAAATATCCCAGGGTATTATGCTATTGGAGATGTTATTCCTGGACCTGCTTTAGCGCACGTTGCTTCTGCAGAAGGAATTACTTGTGTAGAAAAAATTGCAGGAACAAATCCTGATACAATCGATTATAATAACATACCTGGTTGTACTTATGCTACTCCTGAAATTTCTTCGGTAGGAATGACAGAGGCTCAAGCTAAGGAAGCTGGATACGAATTGAAAATAGGTAAATTTCCTTTTTCTGCTTCAGGAAAAGCAAGCGCAGCTGGACACAATGAAGGTTTTGTGAAATTAATATTTGATGCTAAATATGGTGAACTTCTTGGAGGTCACATGATTGGAGCTAATGTAACTGAAATGGTTGCTGAATTAGTTGCAATTAGAAAATTAGAAACAACAGGACATGAATTAATTAAAACAATTCACCCACATCCAACCATGAGTGAAGCGATTATGGAAGCGGCGGCAGCTGCTTATGGTGAAGTCATTCATATGTAAATATTCACAAATAGCTTTTCGGTTGTGCTTAGCAATAAGAACTACTAGCTTATCGCTATTTTGGAAAAGAGCTTAATCCCAATTTGTATTTATTACAAATTGGGATTACTTTTTTAATCTGTTTTCTCTTTCCTTTTTATTTTTTAATAACTTAGACTTAATAGAATCTTTAATTTTATAATTGATACCAATTAAATAATGAAATGCAATATATAAATAGTTTTATTATCACTTATACTTCTTCAAATAAAATTACAATAGCTATGGC
>WFNC01000604.1 GCA_015488785.1 Flavobacteriales bacterium
GATGTAAAAGATCCCACAAAAATAAAAATAGAAGTCTCGGGAAAAAAACTAACATTTCTTGACGATTTTTTTTACATGGGCTCATTCAAAGATTCAAACTACACCAATTTAGAAGTTGTTTACCTTAATTACGGAGTAGTTGGCGAAAACTATTCAGACTATGAAGGCATAGATGTACAAGGTAAAGCCGTTTTACTAAGAGAGGGATTACCAAAAGATATTAAACTCAAAGGAGATTGGGAAAATTGGCGAAAAAAGTTAAAAGTAGCCAAAGACCATGGAGCTGTTGCCGTGTTTACAATCAATGAATTATTCGAACAAAGAGTAGAAAGAATACGTTCTTTTATAGCCAATCCAAAAATGCAATTACACAACAAAGGAGGAAAAGGCAAGAAAACGATACTCCCCAATATCTTTATCTCCCCTAAAGCAGCTCAAGAATATTTTGGTATTACAACACAATCAACAAAAGGAAAGTTAGAACATAAACTCAATCTAAATTTAGAAATCAATCAAGTATTAGAATCAAGCAATGTACTTGGATTCTTAGAAGGTACCGACAAAAAAGACGAAATAGTTGTTATTACAGCACATTATGACCATTTAGGGTTCGATGCAGGCGAAGTTTGCAATGGCGCAGACGACGATGGATCTGGAACGGTAGCAGTATTAGAACTAGCTCAAGCATTTGTAAATGCAAAAAAAGCAGGAAAAGGACCTCGTAGAAGTATCTTATTTATGACTGTTTCTGGAGAAGAAAAAGGACTACTAGGATCTCAGTATTACACCGAAAATCCAGTGTATAAATTAGAAAATACAATTTGTGATTTAAATATAGATATGATCGGACGAATCGATGATCAGCACTTAAACAATAACTATGTTTATTTAATTGGTTCGGATAAAATAAGCTCCGATTTGCACACGATTAGCGAAAAAGCAAATGCAGAAAAAATAAAAATGGAGCTAGATTATACCTTCAACGACGAAAACGATTCCAATCGGTTTTATTATCGTTCCGATCATTATAACTTTGCTAAAAAAGGAATTCCTGTTATATTTTATTTTAGTGGAACACACGAAGATTATCATAAACCAACCGATGACGTAGAAAAAATTGATTTCGAAAAAATAGAAAAAACAACACGTTTAGTTTTTTATACCGCTTGGGAAATTGCAAATAGAGATAAGCGTCTAAATATTAACACTTCTCAGTAAATTCAGCCATTGAAATAATAAGAGATGACTAAAAATAATTGATTTTGAGTGTATTTAATCTTCTTAATCAAAGTTACTTCATTATTAAACAGTAAATTCGCATTTAATTATTTTTGTAAAAACAGATTTATGTACAAAACAACAGCAAAAGAAACACTGGCAATACAAACCAAACAGGTAATGCCAAACGATACAAATGCATTAGATACCCTTTTTGGAGGAAGCCTAATGGCTTGGATGGACGAAATTGCAAGTATCTCTGCTTATCGGCATTGCGGTAGAGTTGTCGTAACGGCCTCGATCAATAACGTCTCTTTTGATCTTCCGATTTTGGCTGGAGATTACGTCACGTTAGAAGCCAAAGTTTCTCGGTCTTTCAATTCATCTATGGAAGTTTATATCGATGTTTTTGTTGAAGATTCAATGGGAAAGCGAAAAAAATGTAACGAAGCGACTTTTATATTTGTAGCAATCGACCAAAAAAGAAACCTGATAAGAGTACCTGAATTAATTCCAGAAACGGAAGAAGAAAAATCACGCCATAAATCAGCACTAAGAAGAAAACAATTAAGTCTTGTTTTGGCAGGAAGATTAGATCCAAAAGACGCAACAGAATTAAAATCTATTTTTTACAAAGACAAATAATTAACGTAAATTATGAAACCAGAAAACTGCATTACTATCTTTAACCAATCGATAAATGATTATCATGTTAAAGATAGTGTAGATACGAAAATTGTTAATCCTTATAAAGAAGGAACAGTTGAAAATTTAATGTACTTAAAAAATTGGGTAGATACAGTTCAATGGCATTATGAAGATATTATTCGAGATCCGAACATAGATCCTGTAGCTGGAATGGAACTCAAAAGAAAAATAGATAAATCAAATCAGCATAGAACCGATTTGGTAGAAAAAATTGATGATTTTTATATTGAGTTATTCAAAAAAACAGAAGTAGAAGAAAAAGCGTTGCTTAATACCGAAAGCCCTGCTTGGGTAATTGATCGTTTGTCTATTTTGTGTCTGAAAATTTACCACATGCAAGAGCAAGTCGATAGAGTAGATTCGGAAGATCGTCATAAAAAACAGTGTGCTCAAAAATTATCGATATTAAAAGAACAGGAAGTTGATTTAACTAATTCTTTTAATCAGTTATTACAAGATTTTGAAACAGGTAAAAAGAAAATAAAAGTTTACCGCCAAATGAAAATGTACAACGACACAGATTTAAATCCTGTTTTGTATAGAAAAGATAAATAAGAGATTAACATAGGAATAGAATCGTAATCTAAGATAAGGTGTTATAATATAGTTATTATAATGCCTTTTTTTTGTCTATTGGTAAAATCTGAATACATTTGCACTCGAAAAAAATAAAAAACACTAAAAAATTAAGAAAATGAGTTTGTCAGAATTAATGAAAAATGAAACCTTTACAGGTACTATTTTACCTACGCTTAAAGCAATAGCTTTAGCTATAATTGTTTTATGGGTTGGAAAAATATTGATTTCTAAAGTCGTAAAATTGATTGGAAGTCAAATGGAAAAGAGAAAAACGGATGAAACATTGCGTCCTTTCTTTTTGTCTATGTTGAATATAGGAATGCAAGCAATGCTTTACATTACAGTTATTGGTGTGTTGGGAATTGAAACAACTTCTTTTGCTGCTATCCTTGCTGCCGCTGGACTAGCTATTGGTATGGCATTGTCTGGGACTTTGCAAAATTTTGCAGGAGGTGTGATGATTTTATTATTCAAACCTTTTCTTGTAGGAAATTTAATTGAAGCACAAGGATATTTAGGAATTGTAAAAGAAATACAACTATTTGTTACTATTTTAAATACTTTAGACAACAAAACGGTTATAATACCAAATGGACCATTGTCTAATGGATCTTTAATCAATTACAGTACAGAACCGTTAAGAAGAGTTGATTTAACGATTGGAATGGGGTATGGAGATGATGTAGTAAAAGCCAAAGAAGTATTAATGAATATTATTAAGTCAGATTCTAGAGTAATGCAAAATCCTGCTCCATTTGTAGCCGTTGAATCGCTAGGAGATAGTTCTGTTAATTTTACTGTCAGAGCTTGGGGAAAACAAGAAGACTATTGGAATATTTATTTTGCTATAAATGAAAATGTTTATACTGAGTTTAGTAAGCAAGGTTTAAACATTCCTTTCCCTCAAATGGATGTTCACGTTCATAATTCATAAATAATAGAAAATAAAAACAAGACAATACAATAAGATGAAAAATTTATTTACAATCAGTTTAGCTCTTTTATTAGGAGGAGCAACTTTTGCACAAGTAGATGCAAGTGAGAAAGCATTAAGAGCAGAAGCTAAAGGAAACACAGATTCTACAAAAACATGGTCTAAAGGAGGTATTTTTAACTTAGGTTTTGGTCAAACTTCTTTAAGTAATTGGGCCGCAGGGGGATTAAATAGCTACAGTTTTAATGGGTTGGTAAGTTTATATGCAAATAGAACCAAAGGAAAAGTATCTTGGGATAATAACTTAGATTTAGAATACGGAGCAATTAATCAATTTGCACCGGGAGCATCAAAAGCTTCGAGAAAATGGTTGAAAAATTCTGATCGTTTAGAGTTTAACTCTAAAGTAGGAATGAAAATGAAGAAAAACTGGTATTATACTGCGTTGTTAAACTTTAGGACTCAAATGGCTCCTGGTTATGACGCGACTCAATCTAGTGTTATTTCGGATATAACTTCTCCTGCTTATACAACATTTGCTTTAGGAATGGATTATAAACCAAATGCTAATTTTTCTGCATTTATTAGTCCAGCTGCCTATAGATCGTTATATGTTTCGAGAAATAATCTAAGAAAGACTTTTGGATTTACTAACGAAGATATATTAGCGGATAAACACATGATAAATCAAGTTGGTGCTTATGTAAAGGTGAAATATAAAAAAGACAAGCCTTTTGGATTAGATAACGTTGCTTTCCAAACTGATTTAGCTTTGTTTAGTAATTATTTAAAAAATCCTCAAAACGTAGATGTTTATTGGAATACATTAATTGCATTAAAAGTAAATAAATACATTACAGCTAATATCGGAACGAATTTAATTTATGATGACGATATTACGATAAAAACAACAGAGAAAATTTATGATAATAATGGAATTGATACGGGGCTAGTTAAATCAGGACCAAGAGTTCAATTTAAAGAAGCTTTAACAGTAGGTTTTTCTTATAAGTTCTAAGAAAATAAACTAAATATTAAGTTTTTAAAAGCGGAATTGCAGAAATGTAATTCCGCTTTTTTTTTGCTCAAAAAACACCTTTTACACCAGGTAAATAGAGAGTACTGAAAACAATAGGAATCAGTAGCTTCGCTATTTTAGTAGTTTTTTTTAGCCTTTTTCAGTGAACCCTAGATATTGAAATACGATTAAAAAAATAGACCCTTTTTACCCTTTTGGTGGAACAAATAGATAAGTATAATAAGTTTTTTGTGTTTAATTAATTTAAGAATCAAAAATAACATTGTACTTCATACATTGTACATTTTACAAGAAAAACCGATTAGCATATTAAGCTTTGGAGTATCTATAAATTAGACGACCTATACTAAACTCGGTAGAATCAAAATAAAACATACCTATGAGTAGGTATTTTTTGAGCCTAATACTTGCAATACATTTGAATTGTTAAAAAAGTTAATTCTAAAAAATAGTTCAATTATGAATAGAAAAACAATAATGCTATTCCCCATACTTATTAGTTCTTCGTTGTTTGGTCAGCAAGCTCTAGTGAGTTCAGGGAATTTAGCTAACGTCAATGGAGTTCAACTTTCTTGGAGTATAGGCGAACCTGTCGTAGAGACGGTAGATGGAGGTGGAGCAACCTTAACACAGGGCTTTCAACAGAGTAATGTTTTTATCTCGGATGTTTCAGAAAATATAATTTCTGATTATCGAGTGTTTCCAAATCCTATAAAGAACCAATTTACGATTGAGCTAATCCGTGATAGAAATGAAACGAGTTTAAAAGCTTTCCTTTTTAATTTAAACGGGAAATTAATCAAAGAGATTCAACTATCGAGTTTGTCAACAATTGTAAATACAAATGATTTGTCGGTAGGGAGCTACCTGCTTCAAATAACGACAGAAACTCAAAACAAAACTTTCAAAATAATAAAAATAAACTAATTATGAAAAAGACTTTACTTACAATAGCAGCCGTAATCGCTTTTAGCGTTTTTTCGTTTGCACAAACACCCGAGAAAATTCAATATCAAGCCGTAGCAAGAAATGCTTCAGGTAATATAATCGCCAATCAGTTAGTTGGGTTTAAAATTAGCATTCTTCAAGGTTCTTCTTCTGGAAATTCAGTCTATACCGAGACACATATTGGATTAACAAACGGTTATGGACTCGTAAATTTACAAATAGGGAATGGAACAGTTGTTTCTGGAACAGTCGCTAGTATTGATTGGTCTAGTAATACTTATTTTGTAAAAATCGAAATGGATGCAACGGGAGGTTCTAATTATCAATTGATGGGAACATCAGAATTATTGTCTGTACCATATGCCTTAAATGCAAAGTCAGCTGATAATGTATTTAGTGGTGATTATAATGATTTAACAAACCAACCTACAATTTTAACCTCTGCAGATGACGCTGATGCCGACGCAACTAACGAGATTCAGAATTTAACATTAAACGGTTCTGTTTTGACATTAAGTAATGGAGGAGGGGCAGTAACATTGCCTTCAGGAGGAGGGTCTAATTTAAGTTCTTATACCAATGATGTTGGTTTTATAACTTCTCCAAATGATGCTGATTCTGATGCTGCAAATGAAATTCAAAACCTAACATTAAGTGGTACTGTTCTAACGTTGAGTAACGGAGGAGGTTCGGTAACTTTGCCTTCAGGTGGGTCTTCCGGAATTGTTGTAATCGATAATTCCAACTATACTTCTGTAACAACAACAGACGATGATATCATAAACGTAAAAGGAACAATTAATATAACAGCTAATTACAATAAGTTTAGTTACAGTGGGCTTTCTATTAGTGGAGGAGAATTTATTGGTACAGGAACAGAAAAAATAGATTTTGATGACATAAGTGTAATTAAAGGGGTAACGTTTGAAAACCTAACCATTGGAGCATCAGAACAAACTGTTTTTATAGGATGTAGCTTTACCAATGTTTCAGAATTTGGATTCAATGCAACTTTTAGCGGTTGTTATTTTCACAATTGTACAGTCGGTAGTTCAGGTTCTTTAGGGTATATTACAAATAGTGAAGTAACGAATTGTACTTTTAATAGAGTGTTAGATGTTACAGGGTCTAAAATTAGAGATTCAAAATTTGGAGGAGATTATACAACAAATTCTCCTTTGTATGCTGTTGGAAATATAATCGGAAACAGAATAGATGATTCTGAAATTCATTCTAAATATGGAAATTTCTCAGGAAATAATTGTGATGATTTTGCCCTTTATTTATATGTTGGTGGGAAAGTAGCAGTAACAGGCAATACTTTTGATGATGTTTTAACAACTAATGGGTTGAATAGTCACGTGATTGTAAATATGGCAGGAAGTGCATTAACAAATCTCTCAATTTCAGATAACGTCTTTTTTGATAATGGAGCATCTCCTTATATCTCACTAACAGGTAGTTTTACAGGTTCTTATAATTTAGTTAAAGTTTCTGGAAATTCTTTTGTTAGAGGTTCTTCTGCTATTGGTAATAGTACTTCTAATGTTAGGTTAGTCGTTTCAGAGAATGCTTTACGATCTGTTTCTTTAGGTGTTTCCAATGGAGGAACAACTATAGTAAGAGATAATGATTCTTTATAAAAGAAAGTTGAAAATGAATAATTGACAAAAGAGGAACTATACAGCTATAGTTCCTCTTTTGTTTTTATGCTTATCCACCGAAAGAGAAGTTGGAATTTTGTATGGAAGGGAGTGGGATTTAAATGGATATGAATATAGAATAAAATGAAAGTTTAGGGAGATTGGCTAGGTCCGCCAATCAAACTTAACTTTTATACCACTCTATATTCATGTTCATTTTTAGCCTTATCTTTTTACTTATAATCGATACAATTATTACCCTTTTTTAATCGCTATAACTTTAGCTAAGGTCTGTACTATTCTTTTATGTTTTTTGATAAAGGGATTTGTTTCGTCCCAAACATAACCAGCAAGAACCGAACAGATTTGACCTTTTATATCTTGATCTATTTCGTCTGAGAAGAATACAGTTTGTAAAGTCTCGTCGTACCAACGGTCAACGTAACTTCTAAAAACAGCAACTCCTTGTAATATGTATTCGGAATATTCTTTTTCCCAATCTACTTTTTCATTGTTTAGTTCTTTTACGATTAATTTAGCTGCTAATACGCCAGATTCTAAAGCAAATGTTACTCCTGATGAGAAGATTGGGTCTAAAAATTCTGTACTGTTTCCAGTAAGCACATATCGATTTCCATAAAGTTGTTTTACTCCTGCCGAGTATCCGTCGATTACTTTTGGTTCGAACTCAAATTTGTTTTTCCCAAAACGAGTGTTCAAAAAGTCATTCGATTCTAATAAGATTCTAAAATTCTCGTCGTTTGTTTTTGTTTTATCAATGAATGATAAATCGCCTACAACACCCAAAGATGTTTTTCCATTAGAAAATGGGATAATCCAAACCCATACGTCTGCTTTCAAAACAACAACTTGTATTCTACTCGATTCTATATCTTCTGACCTGTTTGTATCATCTACGTGTGTGAAAAATGCTGAACGAACGGGAAGTGTAGAAGGTATGTTTAAGTCTAATAAGTTTGGAAGTACTCTTCCGTATCCACTTCCGTCAATAATGTATTTTGATTCGATAGTTTTTGTTTCATCGTTTGATGTTACTGTAGTAATTACTTTGTCGTTTTCAAATACTACATTTTCTACTGCTGTATTGTATAAGATTGTAGCTCCTTTTTTGGCTACTTCGTCTGCCAATACTTTGTCAAAATCGGCTCTTGGAACTTGCCATGTCCATGTTTTTGCTTTTGTGTATTGTTCGGAGAAGTTAAATTCACAAGTGTCATTACCTCTGTAAAATTTGGCTCCGTGTTTTTCTTTGTAATCCTGTTTCTCAATAGCTTCCAATAATCCTGCTTCTTCTAGTAAGTCCATACATCGAGGTAAAAGACTTTCTCCTATTACAAAACGTGGGAATGTTGTTTTTTCAACTATTGTTACATCAAAGCCTTCTTTTCTTAGAATTGCTGCTGAAGCCGTTCCTGATGGTCCTGCTCCAATTATTAATACGTCTGTTTTCATGTTTGTATTGTTTTAATTTCTATCTCTTTTTTGCGTGAGAGATAGTAGCGTTTGTTTGAACTCTTTTTTGTGCCGTTTTTCACGGCACAAAAAAAGTGAGTGCGGATAGCTCGGTTCTTTTTTAGAACACGCCCAACTTATCAGTTTATTTTTTTCTTCTACATTTTAAAATGGTATGAAACTCTCCGACTTCGTCTATGTCTTCTACGACTTCCAAACCAACTTTATTTATAATGTTAATCATGTCTCTCGAATGGTACATCTTACTGTTTCCGTTAGCCACGGTTGTGAAATATAGGCTTGTCCCGTGCAAAGAATATGCTGCTGCGAAATCCTTTTGTCTATCCCAAAATAAATCTTGAATATAGATTGTTGCATTTTCGTCCATTTTCTCATTTATATTCGCTAATATATGTTCGATTTGTGATTCAGAAAAACAATCTAAAAATTGACTCATCCATATTGCATCAGCATTTTCTGGAAGTTTTAAATCTTTACTCAAAACATTGCCAACAACTCCGTTGATACGGTCTGCAAGTCCTAAGTTTTTTATGTTTTCTTGTGCTACATTCCATTGTGCTCCTAAATCAACAATAGTCATTTTTACATCATTGTCGTGCTTGCAACAAGCGATGCTCCATTTCCCTGTGTTTCCTCCAATGTCCAACATGTGTTTGGGCTTGTCTTTAAATACAATTTTTAGCGCTTCTGGAAATGCTCTATCTGAATAATAATGGTCAAAATCGAACCAACTTGTCTTTATTGGTTCTTCTAGATTTGATAAATGAGGATAAATCGTTTCGTCATTTATTCCAATTTCTTTTAGTCCTGCAGCACTTTCAGTTCGTATAGATTCTTCTAAATGAAACAAAGATTTGTAACAAACATCGTGCGTGAAATTCATGTTTACTCTTGTTGCTTCGTCAAACAAAAGATGAAATCCCATTTTTGTAATGCTGTAATAATCGTCTTCTTTCAAGTAAACTAATCCAATTGTAAGTCCTGTTTCCAGTAGCGTATTTACACCATAATAGGGTAAGTTTAGTGTTTCGGAAATTTCTTTAGCTGTAATCCCTTTTCGACGTTTTTGGTGAACTTCTTTTAAAATTCCTGTTTTCATCATTACAAGTGCCGATTGAAACATCATTGGGTAAAAACTCAATTTTTGAATCTCTGATTTAGCATCGTAAGCGTCGAGGTTGTCTCTGTAATATTCTTTTAACATATTAATGTTTTATTATTTAATTGAGTTTATTTTATTTAATAAATAGTCTTTGTCTATAAAATTGAAGCAGGTTACAAATGCTCCGATGGTAGCTCCTAGTATTCCGTGTAAAATTAAATTTTGACCTGTAAAATATAAGTTAGGAACTTTTGTATTTGAGTTAATCAATGACCTTAGTGGATAGTTACTGTCTTTTAATATTCCATATAAAGATCCTTCGGTATCGCCAATGTAATCTCTAAAAGTAAGAGGACTTGAACTGTGTACTGATTTTATTTTTGAACGAATATCGGGATAAATAGCTTCTAGTTTTTGAATTATCTTTTCTTCCTTTTCTCTTTTAAATTCTTCGTATCCATCTCCTCTTTCTCCTGGCGATGCAATGGTGTTGCTACTGGTTGCCCATTGTTTTACATCGTCATATTTCATGTATCCCATTATAGACATACTTTCGGCAAATTCATCACTTTTTGATGTTGCTGGTGTAGAGATAAAAAAGTTTTTTGGCCAATTTTCATCGTTGTAATCTGCTCCGCTCCATACGTTTTCGTCGTTGTGTTGATAGATGTTATAATTCAATTGCTTAAAACTATCTTTCTTAAAAACTAAGTGAACAATAAAGGTTGAAATTGTATTTTCTAATCCTCTAACTCTGTTTCTATAGGCTTTCAAAAATCGTTTTTCTCCAAAAATATCAATCGATACAGCTGGATGAACATTCGAAATAAAGTTTTTTCCTTTTATGGTGTCTCCGTTTTCCAATACTACTTCTTCGATGTGTTTGTTGTCGTTGTAGTTTGCTCCAACTACTTTTGCTCTTTTTACAACTTCACCTCCAAAACCTCGTATTGATTTTGTTAGCCTTTTGGCAATTTGAGATCCGCCATCTCTCAATCGGTAAGAGCCTTGTATGTAACTGTTAGAAATTAGAGCATGAACATACAAAGGCGATTTTGATTCAACTCCTGCATAAAGCGGATTGTTTCCTGCCAACACAGCTCTTAGTCTTTTGTCTTCTGTTATAGAACTGATGTAGTCGGCTGCATTAGCGCTTAGAAGCTCTTCGTCCATTAAGTAATTTTCGGCTTGGGAGTTTTTTAAGTTATATAAAGGAAACATTTCACAAATCTCCTGCAATTTTGTGCAGTAAGTGTCTATGGCTTTATGTTCATTTGGAAAGTCCGCTTTTAAGTTTTTCTTAAATTGATCGTATCCTTGTCCAAATTTATATTCTTTTCCATCTGCAAAACGAATCATGTCAAAACAATCGTCGTCCATTCTTTTCCATTTCAATGTATCTAATAAATCAAAATATTTGAAAAATTGATTCAAACATTCGCCTTCGTTCAAACTCCCTATGTAGTGAACTCCTGTGTCGAAAATACACTTGTCTCTACTAAAGACTTGTAAATTTCCTCCTATTTGATGGTTTTTTTCTAATACAATTACACTATTTCCTTCAGAAGCTAGTATGTGAGCACACTCTAGTCCTCCAATTCCACTACCTATTATTACAAAGTCGTATGTTTTAGTTTCGCTCATTTTTTTGTTAAGATAAATAGTACGTTAGATGTTTTCTGAGATTGTTCTTCCATTTTATAATCCAAGTTATGCTTTTCAGCAAATTCTTTTATAAATTTAGATGAGAAAAAATTAAAATCTCTTGTTTTTTTGTTGAATCCTAAAATATTTGTCGAATATTCTTCTGTTTTCAATGTTGTTTGATGACGTTCGTTTAAGTCTGTAATACCATCTCTAATAATCAGAATCCCTTTTTCATTTAAAGCGTTTACAGCATTGTTTAATACTGA
>WFNC01000605.1 GCA_015488785.1 Flavobacteriales bacterium
ACTTATGATGTTGAATTAATGGTTGAAACAGCGGATGGATGTAAAGATTCTATTGTAAATACAATTACAGTATATCCTAAACCTGTAGCCAACTTTTCTAATACAACTGTTTGTTATGGTTCTACAACTGATTTTAGTGATAATTCAACAGTAAATCTTAACAATTCGATATTTACATGGGATTGGGATTTTGCTGATGGAAATACTTCGTTAGCACAGAATCCTACAAATCAATATGCTAGCTATGGTTTATATAATGTAACCTTAAGAATTGAAACAAATAACGGATGTAAAGATACTGTTACAAATGAAATAGAAGTTTACGGTATGCCTGTAGTTGATTTTTCAATGCCTAACGTTTGTGAATATACCGATGTCGAATTTACAAATAGCACTACTATTCCAAGTTCAGATAACATGACTTATGTTTGGAGTTTTGGAGATAATAGTATCTTAGGAATAGAAACACCAACTCATAATTACGCAAGTGAAGGAAGTTATGATGTTAATTTACAAGCAACATCTTCTAACGGTTGTATTGATGACTCTACGATTAGTGTTCAAATATACGATGAGCCATTAGCTCAATTTGCAATGACAAATGGTTGCGAATATGAAACTTTTACCTTTACAGATTTTTCTGCTACAAATTCAACAATCAATACTTGGGAATGGGATTTTAACGACGGAAATACATCTACACAACAATCACCTAACAATAATTTTAGTTCTGAAGGAATTTATGCAATTGAATTAGTTGTTATTACTTCAGATAATTGTTCCGATACTAATTCTATTGATTTAGAAGTTTACCCTAAACCTGTTGCTGATTTTACACCTACAGATGTTTGTTTGAACGTACCTACGGTATTTGAAGATATATCGACTATTTCTACACTAGTGTTTAGTGGAGAAAACGTACTTCCTTATTCTGGATGGTTATTTGGAGACGGAACTACAGCATCTGGTCCAACGGTAACTCACACTTACAGCAGTCCTGGTGCATATAATGCACAAATCGTAATTGTAACAAACCACAACTGTAAAGACACTGCTCAATTAGAGGTAATTGTACACAGTAACCCTGTAGCGAGTTTTACAACAGCAAGCGTTTCGGGTTGTAATCCAGTAGAAACAATTTTTACGAATACTTCTACAATTCAAAACACACCACATACCTATACCCAAACATCTACTTGGTATTTAGACAACGATTCTATAGCGTACTCCGATAATACTTCTTCTGTTTTTACAAATGATAATAATACAGGCGTTGAAATTTATGGAGCTTCTTTAGTTGTAACTTCTAACGTTGGCTGTACAGATTCTATTCGAATAGATGACATTGTTAGTGTTTACCCTATACCTAAAGCTGACTTTAATTATTCTCCTGATGAGATTGAGGTTTATGATGCAGAAGTCGATTTTGTAGATGCCTCAATAATAGGAAGTGAATGGTCTTGGAATTTTGGAGATGGCGCTACTTCAACAGAACAAAACCCGACATATAGATATGCCGATTCTGGATTATATACAATTGATTTGAGAATAGAAAACACTTATGGATGCGTAGATTCAATCTCTAAATCATTAAGAATAAAGCCAGTTTTCGAACTCTTTATTCCAAATTCAATTACTCCAAATGGAGATGGAACCAACGATGTTTTTAAAGTAAGAGGGTATGGAATTAACGAAATTGAAATGTTGATTTATGACAAATGGGGGAGCTTAATTTATAAAGGATATAAAGTTGATTCAGAATGGAATGGAGAAGTGAATGGAAAAATAAAGAAAACTGCAGTTTATGTTTACGTAATAAAAGCTGTCGATCTTTTCGAAGAGGTACACCTTTATAAAGGAAGTGTAACTGTGATTCATTAATATACTCAAGACAAATAGCTTTACGGTTTTTGAATCTTTACTTTTTTGAAAACTTCTCAAAAGCTAATTGCATTGCGAGTGATATAAAATCCTTTTAAAACAAAAAAACTTACTTCAACTACTTGAAGTAAGTTTTTTTGTTTTAGTTGTGTTCAATAATTTAATCTAAACGTTTTATCACTTTGCTTTTCGGCTAAAAACTTTGGTGTAAATCTAGTTAGAATATTTCTTAGAAAACAAACAATTGAATTATCTGACTGAGCCATTTTTCCAATCATCCAACTTGTTTTCACGATATAATTCGCCTTGTCTTTTCTTATTTTCTGATACCTGCGAAAAGCATCCGCTGTCGTTTTTTCTTCAGCCAAACAAATGCTTAAAGCCATTGCACTCTCTATTGCTTGTACTGCTCCTTGCCCCATATTTGGAGTCGTAGCATGAGCTGAGTCACCCAAAAGGCAAACATTTCCACTATACCAATGTTTTAAGGGTTTTAAATCCCATATTTCATTACATAGAATTTTATCTTTTGGAGTAGCTTGAATAATGTTCTTTACTGTTTTATCGTAATCCGAAAAAGTCTTTAGTAAATCTATATCTTTAGTTGTAAACTTATTTTTATTGATCAATGCAAACCAATAAATCTCACTTTTAGAAATTGGAACAAAACCAAAACGAGTTCCATTCCCCCATGCTTCATTGAGTTCGTTACGATAATTATACTGAACTTTTGCATTTGAAATTCCCCTCCAACAAACTTGTTCGGCATCTCTGAGTGCTGTATTTGAAAATCTAGATTTACGGACTGCAGAATGAATTCCATCTGCACCAATAACGATTTCAGAACGATGACTTGTTCCATCTTCAAAATAAAGTGTTACAATCCCCTCTTTCTCTTCCAAATGGCTCAATTTCTTGTTCAAATAAATTTTGACATTACCAATATGTTCCACTAGAATTTTATGAAGTCTTGCTCTATGAATAGCAAATGTTTTAACTCCATATTTTTTTTCAAACTTAGAAAAATTAGCACTTACCAAACGCTCCAATTTTGGCGTACAAGCATTCATCGATTCAGTGTAACTAGCTTCAGACTTAATGTCTTCATAAACTCCAAGTCTTTTATAAATCTGCATGGCATTAATCGCCAAATTAATACCAGAACCTGCCTCTACAAATTTCTCTGAATTTTCAAATATTTCAACTTCGAACCCTTTTTGTTTTAAAGCGATAGCCGTCGTCAACCCTCCGATTCCTGCTCCTATAATTGTAACTTTTTTCATAACAAATATATTTTAGGTCAAATATACTAAATATTTTCTAATAATTAGGTCATAGATACTAGTTTTGTTTTTTATCTTTGTAATACATGAAAGATACTAAAGGTCAAATATTAAAAACTGCATTAGAATTATTTAACACACTTGGACTATCTCAAGTGTCACTCAGAACAATCTCTAAAAAAATGGGGATTAGCCAAGGGAACTTAAACTATCATTACAAAAAAAGGCATGAAATAATTGAAGCATTGTATTTTGAACTTGTGCTTAATATAGACCAGGATATCGCTTCTGCTGATCAATCAGAAAATGGATTAGAAATGTTATTTAAAATTTCAAAATCGATTATGGATAGTTTTTATGAATATCGCTTTTTCTTACTTGACTTTGTGCAAATCATTAGAGAAAACGAAAAAATAAAGCAACACTACTCGTCACTTACGAAACAAAGAGAACTCCAATTTTCAATGTTCTTTAATCTACTTATAGCACAAAATATAATGCGTCCCGAAATTTTACCTCACGAATATAAAAATTTATATAAACGTTTTCAAATTTTAGGTGATTTTTGGATATCATCTGCAGAAATAGATGAAGAAAATTTATCAGGAAAGTCTGTTACTGCATATTCTAATTTAATTAATCAGTCCATCTTTCCATACCTAACATTAAAAGGGCAAGAAATTTATTATCAACTAACAACCGAAGAAAAATAGATTTATATACCTCTTACTTCTTCAAGGTAATCGTAAGCTACGTTTATTTTTTTGAAAATTTCTGTTGCTTTCAAAACATGCTCTTTTCCTAAATGAGAAACCCTGTCTGGATGATGTTTTTTTACTAATTTTCTATACGCCACTTTAATCTCAGAATTTGTAGCTGTTTCGGGTAAATTAAAGATTGCTAACGCATTTTCCAGCTTAGATTTTCTAACATATTTATTAGCTGTATTCGTTTTCCGTTCTTTCGTCTTTTCCTTTTTTTGCTTCTTCTGTTTCTTATTAAACCCCACATTAGGATAGGGAATGTAAGAACTAAAATACAAAGAAGTAATCGAATTAATTTCACTTCTCGAAAGCGAAATACTGTTTGCTAATCTAAAAATAAAATTCAGTTCTTTGTTCGATATTTCTTTATCGGCTTCTGCCAATTCAAACAAATAATAAATCAGAGAGTATTTGTGTTGTTCAGAAAAATAATGATTAATTCCTTCGACAACAGTCTCTAAAACTATATTTCCATCTAACCTAGAAACTAGGTCAATTTCATTTTTTTTATACAACCCCAACAACCAAATTAAATCACTACGCTTGTTATCGTCCAAAAATCTTTTGTAAAAACGATTGATGTGTTCTAACTCTTTTGAGCTAAACTTACCGTCTAACAAGACTAAATGAAGCGATGAAACAATAACGATAACATTGAATTGATCAATGGATAAATAGCGATCAAAATCTTTCCGATTAACGATCGAAACCCACCAAAGCTTAGCATTAAAAGGGGATAAATCGTATATATATCGGTTAAACTCTTTTGTAAACGATTTCTTATACCAACGGCTTACTTCCGAATCATCTATCGTATTAGATTTCGTATAAACATTAATCTTATTTCGAACACTTGCCTCCCTTATTTTATTATCTAAATGAGATAAATAAACAAAGCTCAATAGCATTACGATTATAATAATCCACCCCATTGCAAGTCTTTTTACTATTCAAAAAATGAGAAATTAACTTTTCCGTAGCTTTTAGTTCTAACATAATTTGCGTGATTACTCAAATCTGTTCGCTTCTCGTGCTCTACAACTAAGGTTCCTCCTTCTTTTAGCATCTTATTTTCAAAAACTAATGTTGGTATTTTATCTAATCCTTCCATACCGTACGGAGGATCAGCAAAAATTATATCATAAGTTGAACGAGGCTTTTCCAAATATGAAAATGCATTATTTTTGTAAGCTCTAATAGGCAACTCCAACTCTTTGGCTATTTCATTAACAAATTTCACACTTTTGAACTCTACATCAACGGCATCTACTTTTTTTGCTCCTCTCGAAGCAAATTCTAATGAAATACTTCCTATTCCCGTAAACAAATCTAAAATCTCTAACCCATTAAAATCATAGTCATTTCCCAATATATTGAACAAGCTTTCTTTTGCAAAGTCAGTTGTTGGTCTTGCTTTAATGCTTTTTGGCGCCGTTATTCTGCGACTTTTATATTTACCTCTTATTATTCTCATAATTTAATTTATTATTGATGCTAAATCTAAAAATGCTTGCTCCTCTTCTTTATATACTTCAGCTGTAAAACGGTTTACATTAGAAAAATAACTTTCCATTTTAACTAAAAAATCACTCATCCCACTATAAAACCCACCAGTATGAACGCTTACTTCACTTTCCTCTAGTTCTAGACTTTGCAAGGTAAGCAAATGATAGTATAAAGCATCTTCTATACTTTCTATTTCAAATATATTTACAAACTGAAACTCTCCATTCTTTGAAACTAAAACAATTAATAAATCCGCTACAAAAAAAGTTGTAATTCTATTTTCGCCCTTCAACCCATTGGATCTCGAAATTAATGATTTTATAAAATTATGAAAAACAGCCTGTTTATGTTTTGTTATAATTTCGTCTTTGTCTTCTTTCTTTAACGCCCAAATTAACGCAATTTTACTCAGCTCTTCTTTGTCTGTTAAAACTAAATCGTTTATTGCTAAATTTGTTGTGTACTTTAGATACTCTCGAGCATGTTCTTCTTTTAATAATGCTGTTGGCAATAGTGTAAATTGTTTATTGATTACATAAACAGCTACATTTTCAAATAATAAACTTGCTACTTCTAAGTCTTCTAGTGTTTTTGCTTTCTCTGTCCATAAGATTTCCTTAGAAACATTATCCGTTACAATAGCATAACAGTTGCTTTGAGAATAAACGAAATGTAAATCTTTATGCAAAAACGTTTTTAATTTTATTAAATCCATGTTAAACCCCTTTTCAATATTTGCTGTCACAAAAATAAAAAAAATCCCTTTTAGAAAACTCTAAAAGGGATTTTTTATCAATTAATCAAATTTTTAATCTTATTATTTTTCAGCCCAACTTCCATTGGTTTTAGTTTCTGTTTTAGAACCTATGCTTAATGTATCTCTTTTTACAAATGGATCATAAGGTTTTGGATCATAAATATAAAGATGAGAAATTAAATCATCATCTACTCTTAGCGTATCGGTGTACATAGGATATTCTAAATTATAATCATATCCTTCTATAATTGGAAGATGTTCCTTTGGTAAAGCTCCCATTTCCTCAATAGTAAAATCATATAAGCGTCCTTCGTTTTTCTTAATTGCTTGCTCTCCTGTGAACATTACTTCCATAATCGGGTAGTAAATTGTATCAATTGTAATCATGTTTAACAAAACAGCTTCTTCTTCATCAATTTCAGCGTATTTATCTTCATCTTGAGGCATTTTATAACCGAGTATCTTACCTTCTTCTAATGTTAATCTTCGATCCTCTATATCTCCTTCAATAATACGATCCATCACTTTTTCTTCTTTCAAAAAACGCTTTAACTCAGCATAATCTGGAGCAAAAAAGCCTTTGTGTTTTTTGTAAGCCATTTGTACATCTCTAATATCAGATAATGCTTGAATTGTATTTACATCCCATGCTTCTTTTGCATTCCTTTGATCGATTGTTATTTGTATCGAATTGTATGATTTTACTGCAAACACTCCTGTAATAACAAACAGCACCAATAACAATACTAAATTTACAATTTTATTGATTACTTCCATCATATATAATAATGAAATAACTCCTGCTCCTAAAATTGCATAAGCACCCAATACAAAATCGCCTGTTTGCGATATTCCTGTTGCGGGATCTACACTTTTTCCTGATATAATTAACAGAATTCCCACAACGATTAACATTACAGGAAACATAAACTTTTTGGATAAAACTCCTATTTGTTCTAACATAAACTATGTATTTTTACTTTTTAAATTTCACAAATCAAGGCAAAAGTAATTAAAACGGACTTCACTTTTGACTTGATTCACCTACAAAACTAACATTTTTTTTAAAAGTACATATTATTTTTACTTTTAAACTATTAAAAGGTTATTAACGATAAGGTTTCGGTTGTTGAAAAGCGAACGATTTACACCGCTACCTTATCGTTATTTTCGAATTAGAAAAACTTTCTTTTAAATCCTATCGCCTTCGTTTTTGTCGATAACATATATTGATAATCTTCTACATCTTTCTTACCTTTAAACTTCGTTTTGTCTTTCTTCGTTTCTTCTATAGCTGTATTAAAATCGGTATTCGTTGAGTAAGCTTGCATCAAACCTCTTTTATAATTAAAGTAGTAAAAATTATTTTCATCTAACTCTAAATAAATACTGATTTCATCGCCTGTTTTTCTTTTGTGTATCACAACCTTTCCTTCTAATTGTTTAAACACTTGCTTTTTAAACATATTTGCGACTCCTATTTTCCCATTCGAAATATATGCATTTTGAGAAGCGTCCCATGTAAAATTAACATCAGATAAGAATAAAGTGACTTCTAATTCTTTCGCCATTTTTTTAACTTTCCCATGAATACTCAAATCTGAAATTGCTTTATCTGAAACTTCCAACCCAACTGTTTCTCTTAACGCTTGTTCGTACATCGAATTATTAAAATCAACAGGTTCTACTTCTGGATATTCATTAATATGCTTCGCCATTTTTTCTAACGCTACTTCGTTGAATGGGAAGTTTAAAAGCAATGCTGATTTTATTTCTGTTTTCTTAGTTGAAGGACTGTAAGAGATATCACCTATAGGTCGAACATCAAATTGGTGTAAATTTACTCCAAAGCTAAATTCTCCACTTCCTTTCATTTCGCAACTTTCTGTATTTAAAGATATAAAATTACCTGGCAATGATCGTTCTTCTAATTTATCGGTATTCGAAATTTGATATTCTTTATCTTTTTCATCATACTTTAAAAACCCATTGGCCGAAATCACATCGACATCTGTTTTACTCAATTTATTGGACAAGAATGTAGAATAAAGTTCAACTGGTTCGTGCTTCATTACCAATCCGACTCCGATACTGTTTCCACTGTTGTCAGTCATTTGTTCAGCGATAGGAATCATTACATTATCGGGGTCAATTGGCGACTCAAAACTCATCCAGTTTTTGTCAATTTCGCAATCATGGTTAATTCTTGTTTCTCCTTTAAATGCCAAGGTTTTTAAAGACGCTAACATTGTAAACGCTCCATTAAACTCAAAATGAGGACTTAAATAAAACTTAACTTTATCACTAATCTCACCTCTACCTGTTGTTTGATAAGTTGTATCAGGTTCTATTTTTGCCATAAATATTTTCTGAATTTTCTTATCGGCATCAATGTAGTTATAATATCCTGATGCTTTATAAGCTTTCAAAGCTGTTATTTCTACATCTGCTTCTGTAATATTATGATATTTGGTTACATAATTTGCTAATATTTTTGCATTCTCAAATTTCTCCATTTTAGCTTTTTTACGAATAACAACTTCTCCACTATCTGGAAAAACTCTAGCATCGGCAACCGTAATGTATTCTACTCTAGAACAAGTTAATTTCTTTTTCTTAATATCGTAAACGGCTTTTGTAGATGCGAAATTCAAAGAGTCTTGATCTGGATTGGTTGAGTAAAAATTAGACTCTGTTAAATCCACATCACTATTAATAGAAACATTTGATTTCTTCTTTTTCTCTAATTCGATGCCATCTTCATCCATCAGCCAAGTAAACTTATCCATATAACATAAGTATTGCGTTTCGGGAAATTCAATATTAGAGTTTCCCGAATTAGATTTAAATTCAGCTCTACGCGCATCAAAATCTACATGCCCGCTTACATTTGCGGTCTTAATGGCTAATTCTCCTTCTAATTCTGAGCGAATTTTAAACGAGGAAGTATCGGCGTCAAAAATTCGTTGCTTGTACTTATAGTTATACGAAAACATCACTCCTTTTCCAAAATACATAAATCCACTTCCTGTCATTCCACTAGGTCTAAGTTCTAAACGTCCCTCCAAGGTCGCTTCTCCGTCTTTCAAAAATTCTAAATCTTTATCAATACTGTATGCATACAATACTTTTTTCTTTGGGACATAAGTAACTCCACAATCTACACCTTCCACCAACGGAGTTTCAGGATTTGAAGCTTGTTGCTTGTTGTGATAAGTTTGTGCTATGGCTGTCAACGAATCTGGTAAAAAGGTAATATTATTTGATACAGCGTGAGATGTTAAAAAGTTAATTTCACCACTTCCCTGTAAGCCATCATTACTTAATCTAATCTCATTATCATAATTCGCTTTATCTCCATAAATTCCGTATCCATCTTTTGGAGTTTGACGAACAAACCCTAAAGAATTATCTTTTTGTATTCTTAATGTTTCATCAAACTTTGGAAAAATACCAGCAGAAATTAATTCGCCATCAAAAGAAACCGCTCTTTCATTAAAATTATTTAAACTATCCATAGAGAATGGTTCTAAAATAAACTTAAAGTCATCTCTTTTGTAAGCCCCTTTTTGTATTGATCTATTGTCATAATACACATACGTCTTCTTGGTACAATTGACTTGAGGAAAATGCATTAATGAGGTATCTATCCCCGATTTATTCTTAGGATCATCTAATAAAACTTCACCTCTCACTCCTTCTATTGTTGACAACAATCTAATTTGCGAAGGACCTCCGTCTCTCTTTCTATTTATTACTCGAATTCGCATTGAATCACACTCTAATAAATCAACCTTAAAATCGTCATAAGTAAATCGATATTGGTTTCCATAGTACTCTGTTCTTCCTGCATTTAGAATACCACTAAAAGCCATGTCTCTGTTTTTCTTCACCGTTACCGATTTTGTATCGGGATAAACAATTACTTTTTTCTTCATACTTAAAGTAAATTTTCGAACTCCATTAATTTTCAAATCGTTGGAAGTTAAATTCAAAACGGCATTTGTTCTTGCACTCGAATTGATTACAATCGCATCATAATCTTCTTTATTATTTCTTGCATTAATATAGTGGTACAATTTATCGTGCACATGTATCATTTCTCTATCCTTATCATAAGTAATAAATCCCATTACAGTCAATCGAAACAAATCACCCTCAGCGTCGGCTTTTGTTTTTCCTAACGCAGTTGCCAAACTAGATAACTCTAGATTATCCGAGGCTATTTTCAAGGCATATTTTTTAATTTTTAAAAGTGGATTCACACCACCTCCCGACAATCGACTGTAAATATTTTTATCAAAATAATCGAATGAATCAAAATGAGTTGTACTATCAGAACTTCCATGTAATGCTCCAAACTCCATAACTGGATCTCCAATTTTCCAATACAGCGCTTCATTATACATTTCTAATTGATGGTATGAATTGTAAAATGGAGACATTCCAATTCCATTCCCTCCTCTTATTAAAGTTAACTTCTCGTCTTTCTTAGTATATTTTAAATCAATACCTGGATGAACAATCGAATCATTTTCGATATAAAAACATACCGCTGCTCTTGCTGCACTAATCCCTTTAGCGTTAATCACAAAACTAATTGCTTCAGATTGACAAAATTTCACATCATCTTTATACATAATTATTCGAGCCAAATTATCTATCGTTCCAGTTCCTTGAATACTTTGTCCTGATAGCACAAACCCACCATCATAATCTATCGAAGGAAAAAGATCTTTTATTATAAGTCTTTTATTATAAGATTCAAATTTAGGGTAAGCAACTTTATTCGCTCCTCGATTAGACAAAACTCGATCTGTTAATCGACCTTTTAAAGGTTGGTCAAAATAGTTACTATAAAAATCTACCGAATCAATATCTAATTTAGCACTCTTCATCAACAATTCATAATCTTTCACGACAGCATAAACAACATCTTTTGGTAATTCTGCACGCTCCCAAGTCATCTTACCTCCTACTCCATACCATTTCCCAGAAAAGGGGTAATACGTTCCTTTTGTTTTATATAAGACTGTGCTATCTTTATTCGCATAACACTTTAGGTTCATTTCATCAAAAACAATAATTGGTTCTTTGTCAAAAGTAAAATGATATTTACTAGCACTAACCTGCCAAACAGTAGAAGCCGAGCTATAGATTGTATTGCTCTCAAAAAGTTCCTTACTTGTCTTTAGGTAAGTTTGAATCTTTTTTTTATTTCTTCCTTTTAAGACCAATTCTAATGTTTTGTGCCATTCTTCCACCTCAGCCGAAGGCTTATCATGTACTTCTTGCGCTACAATTGTTTTCAAGTAATTGGTCAAATCTGGAAAAGGCTTTAACTTTTTTGCCACAATTGCATTTGACATGCTATAAACCTGCGCCCTATTTTTCTCTGTCAAATTTCCTTCTAGCCAAACTACGCCAAATTGTTTCAAAAAATCTTTTCCTTTCTGCTTCGAAATGTTATTCAAATATCCAGATACATCTTTAAAATACTGTTCCTTTTCCGTACTAAATGTTTGCGCCTGAACATTGCTAAGCATAAAACTTAACAAAAAACCTAAAACTATTATTATATATCTACCTTTCATTTCTATTTTTTTTGAAATTGAGCCATTGTCCAATTATTTTTCACTTCA
>WFNC01000606.1 GCA_015488785.1 Flavobacteriales bacterium
AACACTTTTAAATGAAAAGAAAAATAGAAACATTTTAAAAGAATTATTTTTAAAAGAATCGAATAATAAATAAGAAGTTAATCATCTAGTTCTTTAAAGAAAAATAAACTCAACAAAACAGAATAATGTTTTAACAGATTAACTATTTTTGCCACAACAAAACATAAATATGTTAATAGACACACACACCCATTTATATTCTTCAAAATTTGACGAAGATAGAGAAACTGTAATTTCAGACTGTATAGCCAATGGAGTTACAAAATTATTATTGCCCAACATAGATTCCAACTCTACAGAAGCTATGCTTGCACTAGCAGATAAGTACCCCTCAGTTTGTTACCCTATGATGGGAATTCACCCTTGTTCAATCAATAACGACACAATAGAAAAAGAACTTGCCCACACAAAAGAATATTTATTTAGCAATCGAAAATTCATAGCAGTCGGAGAAATCGGAATAGACCTACATTGGGATAAAACCACATTAGATGCACAAATTTTCGCTTTCAAACAACAGATAGAATGGGCAAAAGAACTTAATTTACCCATTGCAATACACGCAAGAGAAGCCTTCAACGAAATATTTGAAGTCTTAGACGAGCTAAACGACGACAACCTAAACGGAGTCTTACATTGTTTCACAGGAAACGTAGAACAAGCAAAACACATTATAAATTACGGAGGTTTCAAATTAGGAATAGGAGGCGTAGTAACCTTCAAAAACGGAGGATTAGACAAAGTACTAAACGAAATAGAATTAAAACATTTAATCCTAGAAACTGACGCACCCTATTTAGCGCCAACACCTCACCGAGGAAAACGAAATTCAAGTCAATACATTCCACTAATAGGAGATAAACTAGCCGATATTTACGGATGTACTTTGCCTGATATAGCAAAAGTAACAACTAAAAATGCAATCGAACTTTTTGGATTATAAAGCCGTTTTATTTTTCCATATTTAATTGTTAGGTAGGCTTTAAATCTTTGATTTTAAGTGGTTAGTAGGGTTTCTAAATCAGAAGTCTTAAAGTCTTGAATCTCCTAGTCTTGAGTCAAAAACAAACTTACTGCGCCACATAAGAAAACTTAATCCAACCACTTTTTCGAACAGCATCGTTAAAATTTTGAGTAAATCGCCATCGTTTAGAATAGTTTATCGCTTCGTTTCTCAAGCAGTCATTCTTTGTGTTAGTCTTCGCTTCATCTATCGAAGCACTTACAACTTGTCCTTTTTGATTGACTTTTATCAGAACTACAACCGTACCTTCTGTCGTACATTTGTAAGAAGGAGTGGGTTTTCTTTGAGGAGTTCTATTTTTTAAATAATAACTAGCCGTAGCCATCACGTCGTTTCCGTAAGCTGCATTTTCGTTTTCTTTTGCGCCTTCTTTTATTAAGTTATTGTCAACTGTACTTTTTTCATCGGGAAGTTCCTTTACATCTACCGAATGTTCAATCGAGTTAAATTCGTCGGCCTCCATCTGCTTCAATTCGTCAAGAATCTCTTGGTCAGCTTTCGATTTGCTAAAATGTTGATTGGTGTAAGTTGTTTCGTCTTGATTCGCGTTTGCCACTACATTCGTTAATTCACCAGCTGATTGACCTTCGCTCTGTTGGCTTTCTGTAGGAGAAGACTCTTGTTCTGTATCCGAAAAATCGAGACGCATAACAACACGCTCCTTTGCTTGATAAGGCTTATGAATTACAAGGGTAAGATTGAACCATACCAACAGTATAATATGCACAGCAATTGTACCTAAAATACTAAACTTATGTTGTTCTATGTAAGAAAAGAAATTCAAATGAGTGTTAATTAGTCACAAATATAAACAATGTAAACGTCCAAAATTAAAAAATAAACAAACTTATCTTATCTTTACTCAAATTTTTCCGAATTTTAGAGAACAATTTACCTTTAATATAGAATACACTATGCTAGCATTATCGTTCATTACTTGGGATATCGACCCAAACATAATCACCTATCCAAAAGAAATACGCTACTATGGTTTATTGTTTGGATTGGCGTTTTTTGCAAGTTTTACACTCATCAAAAAAATGTTCGAACACGAGAACATCAGCGAAGAATGGCTCGATAAATTATTAATGTACTGCGTTGGAGGAACCGTAATTGGAGCTCGTTTAGGTCACGTTTTCTTTTACGATTGGGATTATTATTCGCAACATTTAATGGAAATTCCCCAAGTTTGGAAAGGAGGATTGGCCAGTCATGGAGCCGCAATCGCAATTGTAATTGCCATGTGGGCCTATTCTAAATTTGTAACCAAAGGAACAAAGTCAATGCTGTGGACCTTAGACAAAGTTGTGATAGGAGTAGCTTTATCAGCCGCTTTTATACGAGTTGGAAACTTAATGAATTCGGAAATAATAGGAGGGGAGAGCGAATCAAAAGCCGCTTTCTTTTTCAAATACCCCGCAAAACAATCTATTTCTACCTACTTTTTTACAACAGCCGATCTAGTCGAAATTTCAAAACCAACCAGTGCCGCAAATAAAAATAATTTTAATTATCCAATCAGCGAGGTGTCCGTTTTAATCGAAAATAAAAATGTAATAGAAGAAGATGTAAATGATTTTTTCAATAAATTTAATTACTATAAAAATTTCAATTACCAGCCCGAAAATAAGAACTCGTGGCACAAAGAAGAACACTTTTTTGTAACCGAAGAACGACCAATAGTTACTAAAACAGCCGATGGATTTAGAGTTAATTTCAAAATAGGAGTTATCCCTCGTATTCCTACTCAACTACTAGAAGCTGGAAGTTATTTTGTTGTTTTCTTGCTTTTAATTTGGGGATATTGGAAGCGAGCATGGTACAAAAAAGAAGGACTTATATTTGGAATCTTTTTCTTACTCATGTTCACCGCAAGATTTATTATCGAATTTTGGAAAGTACATCAAACAGACGCACTAGCAAATGCCGAACTCAACATGGGACAGTGGTTAAGTATTCCAGGAATCTTAATCGGTATCGTTTTCATCGCTTATGCATTAACAAGAGGTCAAAAAGAAACAGTTTAAGCTTTTTTTACAGCTTTTTTAGCGAATAAATGCCTTTTTGATGTATATTTAGATGAAAATCAAATGATTAAAATTTATTTAATTCGTAATTCTTAATTCAAATTAGGGCGTTTAAACGGGCTATCCACTTGTAGTTTTTGCAATTTAAAACAAGTTAGACTAAACTAAAAAGGAGCTTCTAAAGTCGCTCTTTTCAGTCAAGTCTAACTAATTTTAAATTGCAAAAAGCTAACGTTTCTATCCCTAACGCAAGAAGAAAAACCTGTAAAGAGTATGAAGTTTCAAGTTAATATTATTACTAAAAACTGATTATCTATTTACTATTTTAATTATTCATTTTTAATTCATAATTCTACAAAACTTACTATGAAAAAAATAAGTTTATCTATCATTATTGTATTTGTTTGCTCATTTTTATTATTTGCAAATACAAGTTCAACTCCTTCTCAATTCAAGA
>WFNC01000607.1 GCA_015488785.1 Flavobacteriales bacterium
GAGTAGGATTTGGTAAGCAAATATAAGGATTTAATGTATTTATTATTGGAGTGACATTGCCCAAATCGACTAAAACAGAAACTTCTATAGAATCCCTTAGTGAACAACCGTTAATTGTTGATCCTGTTACAATATAAGTCATTGTTGTTGCGGGAGAAACAATTGGATTCGATATGTTCACATCTGTAATATTTATATTGGGAGTCCAATGGTATTGTAAACCTCCAAAAGATTCTAATTGTAAGTTGTTTCCGTCACAAATAGTAGTGTCTAATAGCGTATAAACATTATCCTCAAACACCTGTATTGTTATTTGAGCTGTGTCCGAACCACAACTATCAACCGTAACAACTTGATAGGTTGTTGTAATAGGAGGAAAAGCGATAGGATTGGGTATAGTTGGATCAGAAATATAAGTATTAGGAGTCCATTGATACGAAACACCTCCCGATGCCAAAAGTTGTGTGCTATCTCCTTTACAAATTGTATCTGTCTGTGTAATAATTGCATTGTCCAACATAAAAACATCTACACTTAGTAAAGCAGTATCATTAGCTAAACAACCTGTTGTATCCATTACAATTAATTCGACTACGTAATTCCCTGTGTCTGCATAAAAGTGCGAAGGTTCAAAAAGATTAGATATATCTCCATCTCCAAAATGCCATTCGTAAGCATTTCCCCCAGAAGAATTATTTAAAAAATTGTAAGAACTTGGTAAGCAAACAAAAGGTTGAGGTACACTAACGGTTGGAGTTATGTTTGCTAAATCGAACTTGAATGCACCTAAGTTACAATTTGTACTGTTGTTGCTATTAGACCAAGCTCCTGATGTAGTAGGAAAGTCAGAATGACCGCCACAACCTGCGCATACGGCTTGATAAACTTTACCATTTTTGTCAAATCGACTTGTTCCTCCATCTACGTGTTCGTGACTTGTTCCCCCTCCAAAAAAAGTAGCATAAAGTAAATTTTGTGCGTCTTCATTTAACACCATTAAATAAAAGTCGTTTCCGTCAGTTGAATTTTGAAATGTAGGAGAAGTAATCGGTAATCCATTTGTTGTACTTTGAGTCGCCAATGCTCCAAGTGAAGTTAGTCGATTTGTAACTCCTCCCCAGCCTGAAATAAAGATTTGATTACAATCACTAACCAAAAAAGCACTAATTGAAATGTCTATTTCTCCAGAACTTGTTCCTAGGGTTGTCGATACTAAAGATGAACTTAAATCATTAGGGAGTTTTTGAATGAATTGTCCACTATTTGGGTTGCTATAAGTTCCGGCTGTTATCGGATAATTCCCATTGGATTGTCCAACAGTAAAAATATCTCCATCTAAATCTGCTTGAACAAAGAAACATTGATCATACCCTGCTGTTCCAATATAAGTTGAAGCGACAATTGTATTCCCATTAGCTGAATAATGAGTTAGAAATCCATCTGCAATACCTCCTTGATAATTTTGATGTAAAGCATTCGCTGTTGTTGTAAAATCAGTACTTTTAGTTCCTCCCGCAACATATATTTCTCCTCCAGTATCTAATTGGATAGAGTAAGCACAATCAAAATTAGAACCTCCCAAATAAGTACTCCATATTAAATTGGTAAGTTGTCCATTTAATTTGAAAACACACCCATCCAAACCACCGCCTCCATAAGCTGTTTGAGTAGCTCCATTTACAGGGAAGTCGCCTGAAGAAGTTGTAGAAGCGATAAAGATATTATTTCCATTATCCACAATTATCTCTCCTCTAAAAGCATCTCCATAATTGTAATGTAATTCTGAATTTCGGTTGATTCCATCGTTTCCAGTTCCTCCAACAAATGTAGAAGCTAACAATGAATTTCCTGTAGCACTCAATTTAGTGACTACAATATCACAACCAAAAACGTATTGAAAACCATATCCATTCCCTAAATTTAATGGAGGTCCTCCATTAAAAGAATCGCCATAAACTCCTGTTGTAGTAGGGTAATTACTAGATCCTGATGTTCCCAAAATACACAACTGATTTAGATTGTTTACAACCAAACTGTGCGGTATTTCATTGTTACTTCCTCCAATGTAAGTGGAGTAGATTAGTGACGTTCCATCAGAAGAAAATTTAGAGATAGCCATGTCGATGTTTCCACCACTAAAAGTTGTTTGAAAAGCTCCTAATGTGGTTGGATAACCAAAACCAAAAACGGTTCCTCCAACGTACATATTTCCTGCTCCATCATCAGTTGCTGTACATCCAAAATTACTAGCTGTAGAACCTGTATAAGTTGCAAACGCTAAAACTGGATCAATAATCAAATCGAGATTGTGATTATAATCGTTTTCAAATTCAAAGGAAAGGTGATCTTTTTTGAGAATATATTTACAAGCTACTTTCTGTTCCTTTCCGTTAATGATTTGATAAGCGTAAGGACTTTGCTCAACTAGAATTCCATAGTTTGTTTTGATGAAAAGATGTCCGTTTTTAATTTTTAATTTATCGACACCTTCATATTTTAAATCAATGTCAGACGTGTTTGCTCCTGCTTTTACAATAAAATCATACTTGACTTGCCCAAAACTCCCGTAATATTTTAAATCAATTCCGTTGTAAATATTTTGGTATTCAACCGATTCAAAATCGAAAACATTATGAGCCCATTTAGATTCATCATTTCCAATAAAGAAATTACTATAATTACTAGATTTATTATTTGTTTTTATAACAGGGGTTGGTAAACAATTGACAAAAGAAACGCTATAAGTATGTCCTTCTAAAATTGTAGTATTTGGAAGCTTACCATGATAAATGTCCGAAATTAAATCTCGATTAAATAATTGGTAGGTAATCTTATTGCTTTCAAGGTAGATATTTCCTTCGTTTATTTCTAATTTATAGTCAATATTCTCAACGTATTGCCCTTTGTTTTCTGTAAAACGTATTGGAGAAATATGCTCCTGAGAATTGACTTGCACAAAAGAGGCAAAGAAAGAAAATAGAGCTATGAAAAAAGACTTATGCAAATCAAAAACTAAGATACACATAATAGACGGTAAAATAGATAAAAGGTTGTGTAAAAAAAAACAAAAAGTAGAGGTGTCTATCTTTTTTACATTATATAAAAATATGTTTTTAGCTTGTTTTTAGTATTTTAGGTCTGTTTTTTGTAGTCAGGCTGTACTGTTTCTAAAAGTGCCTAGTAAACAGGAGTGAGTTAAGCGAGTAAAACTCAGATAAAGACAATGTCAAGGACTACTACTTTACCTAAATCATCATTAATCATTTTTATTATTTTAGATTTACCCATCGAAAGTTCTGCTCTAATAACTGAAGATGTCATTCGTATGGTCATTCTTTTGTTTTTTAGGCTAATACTTTCTGTATATTTTACAATGGGAGCTCCCATTATCTTTTTGTAAGAATTAGCAGCTTCGTATTCGTCAAAATTTTTAGTAAGTCCATAAGCTTTCAGTAGTTTAGTAACCACGTCATCAATGCTTTCTTCGTTGGAAGTTCTGTCTTTTGAACGGTATCTGTTATTGTAATATGCCATTGTTACAAAGGTAGTGTTTGAAGGGGAGAACGGTTGATTTTTTTTGAATTATTTTTATACTAATTCTTTACTCCTATTTACTAGGCACTTTTAGAAACAGTACAGACTGACTACAAAAAAACAGACCTAAAATACTAAAACCAAGCTAAAAACATATTTTTACATAATGTAAAAAAGATAGACACCTCTAC
>WFNC01000608.1 GCA_015488785.1 Flavobacteriales bacterium
GGTAAAAAGCATCATCCAATAATCAAAGTACGAACTTCAAGTGGATTTGGAAAACAAAGGCAAGTTAGTGAAGATAAAGATTCTGTAAAATATAAACAATATATTGTAAATGACGCTGGCTCTAACTTATATCTTGGAGTTTACGAGGGGGGGAGCGAAGAAAGGGAGGCGCTAGCTGTAAGAAAATTTGAAGATATTGGGCTAGTGAAATTAATCGAAACGCTGAAGCAAGATCCTTCAAGACGAAACAATCCACTACCTAATAAAATTGAAGATAAAAAAGGAAATGAATATTATTGGAAATTTACACTTTCGCCATTAGATTTAGTTTATGTCCCCGCAGAAGAAGAAATTCAAAACCCGAGATTAGTTAATTTTAATGAATTGACAGAAAAACAAATGGAGAGTATATATAAGTATGTTGATGGGAATAAACAATTTGCTAATTTTATTCCGTTTCAAGTATCTTCTTTAATCTGGAAATTTCATAACAAAAAAAGAGATGATATTTATAATGAGTTGAAAAGCACTTTTAAGATTGGTTTTTCGTCTAAGAAAGATTTGATTCAAAATGAATATGGTTTAGGAAGTCCACAAGATAAAAATCAAAATACTAAGGATAATAGAACTCAAGTTAAAAGAGTTTGTTGGAAATTAGAAATAGACCGATTAGGAAATATTACAAATGTAATTCGATAATAACAAAACATTGATACGATGACTCCAAGTCATCGTATCAATAAATACCCCAGAAATATGAAAAGGAAAGACTTTTTAACAACACTAGGATTGTCATCAGCGTCAATTATATTGCCCTCCAACGGTTTTATAAATGAACAGTCGGTCAATATT
This sequence comes from Flavobacteriales bacterium, assembly GCA_015488785.1. Classification (GTDB taxonomy): domain Bacteria; phylum Bacteroidota; class Bacteroidia; order Flavobacteriales_D; family Parvicellaceae; genus S010-51. The sequence goes on from WFNC01000608.1 coordinate 853, forward strand.
TACGACAATTATTTATCGGGAGTTCAATTTTATGATTTTGATAAAATCACAGAAATTATAAAAGAAGGAGATGAATTGATTTTACTTCGTGAAAAAGAAAATAAATACGATTCTTTTGCCGTATCTATTTATTTTGATAAGTATAAAATTGGCTATATTCCTGCTTATGAAAACATTGTAATAGCCAATATATTGGACAAAGAAATTAACCTAAAAGTATTTGTAAGTAAATTAGAAAAAGAGAATTACCAAGGCTACAGAAGTATTGCTGTACAAATATTTGCTCCATTAATTGTCCCTACTCAAAAATTGGTAGATTTAATCGAAACTTCCAAAAGAGCTGACGATTATAATGATGAATACCGAAACAGAAGTTTTTAATTAACTCTATTGATACGATGACTCCAAGTCATCGTATCAATAAACAATCACTAAACCCCAAGATAAAATGAATTTTGAAAACGGTTATATCTATCACGTCTTTAACCAAGGAAACAATGGTCAAATCATTTTTTTTAACAGAGAAAATAAACTTTATTTCTTAAGAAAGTTAAAACAATTTATTAGTCCTCATTGTAAAGTATTGGCTTGGTGTTTAATGCCTAATCATTTTCATTTAATGATTTATGTTACTAATGTTGAAGCTGTAGAGAAAGAAAAATCGAGAACACTAAATCATTCAATCGGTGTGTTTTTAAGAGGTTACACCAGGGCTATTAATATACAAGAAGCTAGAACAGGTTCATTGTTTAAAGCTCATACCAAAGCTGAATGTCTAAATTGTTCAACTTCAACAGAATTATCATTTATAGATAAAGGAAAAGAATTGGGATTAACTCGGTCTATTTCCGATAGAGAATATCCTCAAGTCTGCTTTAACTATATTCATCAAAACCCTGTAAAAGCAAAAATGGTAATTAAAGCCGAAGATTACGAATTTTCTTCAGCCAAAGATTACCTAGGGTTAAGAGAAGGGAAATTAATTGATAAGAAATTAGCAGAAGAATATTTATCGCTCATATAATGGGCTTATACCCATACGATGACTCCAAGTCAACGTATGAGTAATGCAAATAACAAAATAAAAACGATGATAAAAAGAACGATTTATATTGGCTCTCCCGCATATTTAAAAATAAAACATCAACAACTTGTGGTACAAGAGCCAGAAGGAGAAATTAAAGGAACTGTTCCAATTGAGGATATAGCAATTTTGGTACTCGATAATTATCAGATTACAATTAGTAATTTATTGATAACGGAGTTACAAGGGAATAATGTAGCAATTATTAATTGTGATGCCAAACATCTTCCTTTAGGTATAATGTTGCCGTTGTATGGTCATTCCGAATATTCAGAGCGAATAAAATGGCAGGTAGAAGCGTCTGAACCATTAAAAAAGCAATTGTGGAAACAAACCGTAGAGCAAAAGTTAAGAAATCAACAAGCGGTTTTAAAACAATTCGAAAAACCTTATTTGTATTTGAACAATTACATTAATAATGTAAAAAGTGGAGACACAAGTAATTCGGAAGGAATTGCAGCCCAATACTATTGGAAACACTTGTTCGAAGATTTTACAAGAGAACGATTTGGGGAAGCTCCAAATAATTTTTTGAATTATGGATATGCTATTCTTAGGGCTATTGTAGCCAGAGCACTGGTAAGCAGTGGAATGATTCCTGTTTTAGGAATTTTTCATAAAAATAAATATAATCCATATTGTTTGGCAGACGATATTATGGAGCCTTATCGACCTTATGTGGATCGAATGGTTTACGAGTATATGGAAGACAATCCAGCGCAAGATGAATTGACTAAAGAAGTAAAGGCCTATCTTTTGCAAATCGCAACCGAAGATGTAGAAATGGAAGGGCGAATGCGACCGTTAATGGTTGCAGTAACGACCACAACAGCTTCTTTAGTAAAATGTTATAGTGGAGAGTTGAGAATAATAAAATATCCATCATTATTGATTTAAGAGATGAATAGAAACGAACGATTTAATGCTTATAGAATTATGTGGGTACTTGTTTTTTTTGATTTGCCAACAAACACCAAAAAAGAGCGAAAAGAAGCCGCTCGATTTAGAAAAGAATTGCTGAAAGATGGTTTTACAATGTTTCAGTTTTCGATTTACTTAAGGAATTGTCCCAGTAGAGAAAATGCAAAAGTACATGTAAAACGAGTAAAGTATTCGTTGCCCGAACATGGGAATATTGGAATCTTAGAAATAACAGATAAACAATTTGGAATGATGGAACTTTATCATAACAATAAGACAAAAGAATTGAAACAGCCCGTTCAACAATTACAATTATTTTAAAACTTTAATAAGTTAAGCGTATTTATTTATGCAATGACTCCTAGTCATTGTATGAATATTATTCAGCATTTAGGATTAGAAAAATATAAGTTAATCCGCAAGAACCTTTTAATGGTTAAGAAAAAATAGATTCTAATAAATATGGTAATCTTTTGAAAATCAAATATTTGTAGCGATAACCTTGTGAGTTACCACTACAAATATACAAATTGAAAGCAATTCACAACTGTAAGACAATAAGAAATGAAAAAACAACCCTTGTGAGTTAC